>JBGASH010000173.1:0-6892 GCA_044229775.1 Bacteroidia bacterium | reverse complement strand
TACACACTAAGGCCCCACATAAACCGTTAACAAACTAAAACCCGATAGCCATGAAAAAGAACGACTGGATAC
Organism: Bacteroidia bacterium; assembly: GCA_044229775.1. GTDB lineage: Bacteria > Bacteroidota > Bacteroidia > B-17B0 > Aurantibacillaceae > JAHEYG01. The sequence continues at coordinate 6,820 of JBGASH010000173.1, read as the reverse complement.
TTCTTATCTCAACATTAACCTACTCATACTTGTTTTACGAAGAAGCTGCAGGTTTAAATTTCCTTATTTTCAATTTGGTTTTGATCGGTTGTCTTTTTATAAAGAATAAAGACTCTGTAAAAAATAAAAGTTGGTTAACTGCCGCGATAGGTTCTGTCATTTCATCGGCTTGCATTATGTATTATTCCAGTCCACTCGCCATTTTAACCAACATTTTTTCTTTAGCGCTACTTTCTGTCTTTAGTTTCGCGCCAGGCACCTCTGTATTCACCTCCTTATTTTTAACTGCTGCTTCTATCGGAACTGCTCCTGTAATGATGTTCATTGATTGGGTACAGCGCAGCAAAAATTCACAACAAAAATCTTCACGGTCGTTTGTTGGGGTTATCATGACCATTTTAGTATTATTGATCGTGGTACTGTTCTTTTTTATGTATCAATCCTCCAATCCCCTTTTTAAAGATTTCACAAAAGACATTAACCTCGATTTTATTTCGTGGGGGTGGATCTTTTTTACGTTAGGAGGTTTTTTGTTACTGTACGGATTTTATTATTACAAAAGATTATCCTCTATTTCCGATTTTGATACCGGCCTGTCAAATATTCTGGAACAAAATTCAGACCCAGAAAAAGGATTTATCAACCGCATTTTAAAACAAGACATAGAATTTATATCGGGTATGGTATTATTTGGAATATTGAACCTAATGCTATTGATCGTAAATGTTCTCGATCTTAATTACCTGTGGTTTGATGGTAAATTACCGGAAGGCATACAGCATAAAGAATTTGTTCACGACGGTGTGGGTGTTTTGATCACCTCTCTTATTTGTGCCATACTTATTTTACTTTTTTACTTTAGAGGGCGACTTAATTTTTTTAGTAAAAACAAATTTTTGAAACTACTGGCTTATGCCTGGATCATTCAAAACATGTTTATGATCTTTTCAAATGCTTATCGAAACAACATGTACATTGAAGAAGCCGGTATTAGTTATAAGAAAATTGGCGTATATGTTTATCTGGGACTAACCCTTATCGGACTAATTACCACCTATATTAAAGTGGCGCGATTAAAAAGTAATATGTTCTTGTTCAGGGTTAATCCGTGGTGTTATTATGTGATCCTGGTTTTAAGTTGTTTGTTTAACTGGGATGTTTATATCACCAACTTTAACATCAACAAAGCCCTTACCCAGAATAAAAAACTTGAAAAGTATTATTTGGTGGATCTGAGTTTTAAAAATTTACCGCAACTATTGGTTTTAAATGACTCTATAAAAAATTACGATGATTATGATGCAAGGGATTATTACTATTCGCTTCGAGGCACATACTTCACGAGTTTTAAAAGCGCGCTTGATATAAAACTTTATAGTTTTTTAAAAGAAACGCAAGACCTGAACTGGAAATCATATTGTAGCGAAAAAAACAGAGTACGACAAGAATTGGCAGATTTAAATGAAAAAAAACTAATCAAACGTTTGGACCTAAGCGGCAACACTATTTACAATTCGCTTGAACCGATTAAAAGCCTGAACAATTTAGAGAACCTAAGCCTTAACAACGATTATTTTGACAAACTGGGCGACCTTTCGGCTTTTCCGCATCTTAAAACGCTTTCGTTATTGACCAATAAAATTGATTCGCTTGATAAATTACCTTTACTGAACGATCTTATCGACCTTCAAATGAGTGGTAATTCCATTTCCATTCTTTCCGGATTAAAAAATGCGCCTAATCTTCAAACACTCGATGTTTCTTCTAACCGCATCACCGACCTCAGTAGTTTGCCTTCTTTAAAAAAATTATCCCACCTTAATTTATCCACCAATAACATTACCGATTTTTCGGCTCTCGCCAAATGTGACAATCTCGAACATTTATCTTTGGGCTCTACCTTTCATGGAAAGCTCGATTCTTTTCCGACGCTTCCCCATTTAACGCAACTTGATCTTTATGGTAACGCTCTTAGTGAATTCACCGCCGATCAATTTATGCGGTCGTTTGGTTTATGTAAAAACATAAAATACCTTGATCTCTCTGATAACAACTTGTCGTTTCTTGATTACATCATTCCTTCTTCTCGCAACAGCGATCTGTCGCAAAACCTACTATTCGAAGAACTTGAAGTATTACAGTTAAGCAACAATAAACTTACCTATACAACCGGCATTGAGAAATGGAAGAACCTAAAAGAATTGTATTTGTCCTCCAATCTCATTACCAACATCTCTGGACTTTTTTCGTTGACCCAATTAAAAACTTTAAAAATAGATTACAACCGTATTAATTCAATAGAAGGAATTGAAACGCTCGACAAACTCGAAACCTTAAGTCTTTCAGGATGCGGCATTAGAAACGGATTTAAGTCTTTAGCAAAACTCAATAACTTAACGTCGCTTTACGCAACTGATAATGCGCTTGCGTCGCTTACACCTCTGCTCAATAATAAAAAACTTCAAACGTTGAACTTAAGCGGCAATAACCTTAGGGACATAAAAGGGATCGAACAATTGAGCGATCTGGAATATTTATATATCGACCGGAACGGCATCACCGACCTTACCCCGCTTTACCAATTAAAAAAGCTGAAAAACCTTAACATTGATAATGTTTCAGAAGCAGTACTTGCCAAACTGAAGAAGGAATTACCCAATTGTACTATAACCACAGCTCAAAGAGATTGATCATGAAAACAAAATTTAAGACCATTATATATTCGTTCAGCGGTTTCGCCATACTGTTATTAGTGTACCGTATGTTCAAAACAGAGAGTCCCGCCTATATTTTTTTAGCGTGGAATTTATTTTTGGCCTTTATACCTTATTGGGTAAGCAATTTTTTGGGAGTACAAAATAAGTTTCGCTTGTGGCACGTTCCAATGTTATGTTTATGGTTGCTATTCTTGCCTAACTCGCCTTACATCCTTACCGACCTATTTCATCTTAAACAATGGAATGGCATGCCGCTTTGGTTCGATCTTGTTATGGTTTGTTCCTTTGCGCTTATCGGTTTTATTCTACTTTACAGATCGTTATTGGATGTGATAAGGTTCTTCAAAACACACTTACCCGGCCGTTATTTGAATTTTAGTTTACCGGTGTTGTTCTTAACCGTTGCCTTTGGATTATATTTAGGAAGGTATTTACGTTTTAATAGTTGGGATGTTATGAATCATCCATTCCGGTTAGCCCGCGCCAGTTATCACTCACTTTTTACACTGGACACTGTTGGATTTACCATAATTTTTGCAACGTTTATGTGGCTACTATACTTAACTTTGATACACTTTAATTCTAAACCCGATAACGAACAACCATAATGAACGGCTTTTTAAGATCTTTTGGTTACGCTTTTAAAGGAATTGGATTTGCGTTTAAACAACGTAATTTCAAAATTCAATTACTATGCGCTATACTTGTTTTAGCTTTTAGGGTTTTACTTTTCAGATAACTTCGATCGAATGGTGCATTATTTTATTTTGCATCGCCCTTGTTTGTCGCTTGAAGTATGCAACTCGAGCCATAAGAACATTTCTTGGATGTGTGAGTCCCGATTTTCATGAAACCGCCGGAAAGATAAAAGACCTGGCAGCGGCTTCAAGAATTATTGATAAGCAATAGTTTCGGCTGTAGTAAGGAGTCATTATTTTTTGAACCATATATTTTTTATTAATTATTTCGGGTTAAAATATTCCGGGTTAGCAAATCACTAAAAAAATCCGTGTAGTTCGAAATTTCATTTTCAATCAAAAATGGCAACAGAACCCGAAATATTTAATAAATTCTCTTAAATTTGAAATGATGAAGTTTCCTGAGACCGAATTAATACTAACCAAAGACCACCGCGTTTACCACCTTAATTTAAAAAACGAAGATATTGCCGATGATGTAATTGTCGTGGGCGATCAAAACCGGGTGGCCGAAATAAGCAAATTGTTCAGCAAAATTGATTTTAAAACGCAGCACCGCGAATTTATTACGCATACCGGCGTTTATAACGGTAAGAGAATAACGGTTCTTTCAACCGGAATTGGTACAGATAATATCGATATTGTGATGAACGAATTGGACGCGGCTGTTAATATTAATCCCCTTAAGCGGGAATTAAATCCGGTTTTACGAAAATTGAATATTGTTAGGCTTGGTACCAGCGGAGCAATACAACCGAACATTGCCGTAAACAACGTTGTAGTGAGCTCTCATGGTTTAGGATTAGATGGCTTGCTTAATTTTTATGATAACTGGAAAAATTTCAACGAAAATGAAATAAGTGAGGCTTTTATGAAGCATACTTCGTGGGGTGGCGGACTTCCCTATCCTTATTGCATAAAAGCTTCAGAAAAACTACTCGGCAAATTTTTAACACTAACCGACAAAAGTTTCCATACAGGAATAACGGCTACGGCCCCTGGATTTTATGGTCCGCAAGGACGCCAAATACGTTTGCGCTCATCTCATCCAGAACTTAATGAGTTATTAACAAATTTCGACCATAACGGTTTGCGCATAGCTAATTTTGAAATGGAAACCTCGGCTTTATATGGCTTAGGAGCCATGTTAGGGCACCATTGTTTAACCGCTTGTGTCATCATTGCCAACCGTATCCGAAAGGAATTCACCTCCGATTACCAAAAAAGTGTAGAGTTATTAATAGAAAAAAGTTTAGAGCGATTAACACTGTGATTGTTAAAAAGTAAAACCTATACCGAAAAATAAGGTTTATCATTGGGCTATTTTTGTTTTGCAATGAAGGCCAAAAAAAACGAGATGAATCTTAAAGAAGTAATTGCTTTAATTACTTTGCTCGACGACCCCGATGAAACCATTTATTGCGAAGTGAAAAACCGGTTCATTACCCTTGGTCCGCCTGCTATTCCACACCTCGAAACCGCCTGGGAAAACAGTTTTGACGCGGTAATGCAAAAACGCATTGAGACCATCATTCACGAAATAAACTTTGAGGCCCTTCAAAAAGCGCTTAAGAACTGGGCGCTTCATGAACAGGAAGACCTGTTTAAGGGAGTGGTGATCATTGCCAGGTACCAATACCCCGACCTGGATGAGAACAAACTCAAAAAACAGATCCAGCAAATTAAACAAGACGTTTGGCTCGAGATACACGACGATCTTACAGCTTTAGAAAAAGTTAAAATAATCAACCATATATTATTTGAGGTTCATCAGTTCAGCGGTAACATTACCAATTACCACGCCCCTCAAAACTCTTTAATTAACGTGGTACTCGAAACCAAAAAGGGAAATCCCGTAATGCTAAGCATAGTTTATGCCCTGGTTTGTAAGGAATTGAACATCCCTATTTACGGTATCAATTTACCTCAGCATTTTGTTCTCGCGTATGTAAATGATTATGCCAACCTGTACGACACTAATCACAAAACCTTATCGGATAATATTTTGTTTTACGTTAATCCGTTCAGCAAAGGCTTAATTTTTAGTCAAAAGGATATTGATTCTTTTTTAAAGCAATTGAATATTGAGTCCGATAACAAATATTACCTTCCTTGCAGTAATCTCGATATCATCAAAAGGGTTTTAAATAACCTCATTTATTCTTTCGAAAAATTGGGTTACGCCGAAAAAGTGGCCGAGTTAAAAAGCCTGGAGAAGCAGCTTTAATTTATGATCGGTAAAACCACATTCGACCCTTTAAGGGTCGTGGGGATCGCGTGTCGGTTTAGTTACTGATGTTATACCCTTTCAGGGTATATTAAAAACGTAGCTTTGCAATACAAACGACACAGACTCCGAAGGAGTCAAATACCAATAAGAACGCTCTTGAATACGCTCCACGACCCTACAGGGGTCGAACAGATTCAATTGCCGAAGATCTTTCCTATCGTCCTGAAAATAATTTTGAGATCCGTTCCCAAACCTGCTTCCTTTATGTATTTTAAGTTCAAATTCAGCTTGGCCGGCATTATTTCCTTTATATAGGTTGTTTCGGGATCGGGCGACTTACTCAATAATTCGTTCTCGTTTATATATTCTATAGAAGCGTAGTCGGTAATTCCGGGTTTAACCGTCAGGACCTTCTTTTGTTCTTCATTATAAAGGCCAGTGTATTTACGTACTTCCGGACGGGGCCCCACCAAACTCATGCTTCCGAATAGCACATTGAATAATTGGGGAAGTTCATCCAGTTTAAAGCGCCTTAAGAAATATCCTACGGGAGTAATGCGGGGATCACGTCCGCCAACGGTTAATAATCCTTTTTTATCAGCATCGTTATGCATACTCCGAAATTTAAATAATTTGAATTCTTTTTCGTTAAGTCCTACCCTCGATTGAAGGTAAAATACCGGCCAACCCGAAGTAATAATTATTGCTAATGAAATAAGAAGAAGTATGGGTGATAAGATCACTATTCCTGTTAAAGAACAAACAATATCGAACAGGCGCTTAAGCATTCACTTTATTAAGCGATTCGATCACCGCTTTACAAACAGTTTTTACATTCTCATTGGTAAGATCGAAGTACAACGGTAAAGTTATTTCACGACTGTAATTATCGTAAGCCTGAGGGTAATTTTTCATATCATAACCCAGTCCCTTATAAAAACTCATGGCCGGAACAGGTATAAAATGCACGTTAACCGAAACATCGTGGTTAAATATCTCCTGAATGATGGCGTCTCTTTGAGCCTCGGTAATGTTTTTTATCCTTAAAGGATATAAATGATAGCAACTTGTTTTGTTGGCTGTATGATGAAGAGGTAGAACTAATCGCGCATCTTTAGAAAGCAGGTTATTATATTGATCAACTATTTCTTTACGGCGAACGAGGGTGTCGCTAT
>JBGASH010000172.1:0-6581 GCA_044229775.1 Bacteroidia bacterium | reverse complement strand
GAAGTACTTTGGCACCGGTGTTATTTGCCGTAGCGTTGATAGCGGCGGGACAAAGCTCTACCATTACCGGTACGCTTGCCGGACAAGTTGTAATGGAAGGTTATTTGAATTTACGTTTGCAACCCTGGATAAGGCGTTTGCTTACACGGATAATAGCCATTGTTCCTGCTATGTTAACCATTATTATTTTGGGAGAAGAATCAACCGGAAAACTTTTGATATTGAGTCAGGTTATTTTGAGTTTACAATTAGGGTTCGCCATTATTCCGTTGATCCATTTTGTGAGTGATAAGACCAAGATGGGGGAGTTTACCATACCGTTATGGCAAAAAATTGTGTCATGGGTATCGGCAACCGTTATTATTGGTTTAAATATAAAATTGGTGTATGGTGAGCTGGTAGATTGGATCACTGCCTCGGAGAATCCGCTGGTAATAGCGTTTACCATTGTGCCGATCTGTATCTTTTGTTTTTTAATGTTGTTGTATATTATGTTTGCACCGGTGGCGCGCAAACAAATAGCGGCCAGCCATAAATTTCATGGCGATATGCAGCCTTTGCAATTCAGTGAGGCCAAAAAATTCAAGAAAATAGCTATTACCGTTGATTTTAGCAGCAGTGATAATAAGGCCATTAGCAGGGCCACTCAGTTGGGTGGTAAAGAAGCGGAATATATATTAGTGCACGTGTTGGAAAGCGCCAATGCTGTGGTGTATGGCGAAGATGCTTTTGACGCAGAGCGTGAGCAGGATAATACCTATTTAAAACAATACAAAGAGCAATTACAGGCGCATGGTTACAGTAGTCAGATCGTATTAGGTTTTGGCTCGCCTAAAATTGCCATACCCGAGGCGGTTAACAAAAATAACTGCGACATGCTGGTGATGGGTACACACGGGCACAAAACGTTTAAAGATATTTTATTGGGAACTACTATAGAAGGGGTGAGGCATAATATTAGCGTTCCGTTGATTTTAGTATAACTTTGCGATCCCTGCGTCTCTGCGTGAAAAACTTTTGTAATTTAGGATGCTGAAGGTTCTCGCAGTGGCGCAGGGGCCGCAGGGAAAATAAAAAATTATTCAAAAGAACATCCCCATAATTGAAAGTTTAAGAGCCATCGCCGCATGGATGGTGGTGTTGTTTCATTTTGTTTGGGCCACCACCGGTTTTGTATCCAGTAAAACCATTCTCGAAATTTTTAAATATGGTAAATGCGGGGTGCATATTTTCTTTGTCATTTCGGGCTTTATCATTCCGTACTCCTTGTATTCGTCAAATTATAAAATTCAGAATTTTTTTAAGTTTGTTTTGAAGCGCATCATTCGTCTCGATCCGCCTTATATTGTTTCCATTATTTTGGTGATCGTTGTAGCGTATTGTAAAGTTTGGTTTCATTACGAAGGATCGGCACCAAACACTGTTACACTACCGCAAGTAGCGTTGCATCTTGGATACCTCATTAATTTTTTTCCGCAATACCATTGGCTTAATAATGTTTACTGGACTTTGGCTATAGAATTTCAATATTATTTATTAATGGCACTGGTGGTGATGTTCTTTACCTCCTCTAATATTTTTATGCGCCTGATAATGTACGCTCTCTTTTTAGTAGGCCCATTTATTCCCGCGATGCCAATGGCGGCCCATTTCCCACTTTATGCGCCCTTATTTTTAATGGGGATTCTGGTATTTCAATACAAGAAGAACATCATCACTAATATTGAATTCTGGATCGTTTTTGTCTTGGCAACGGTGCTGGTGTACATTCCCTTAAAGGAGATTGTGTTCTTTGGACTCTTTGCTGCTTTTGCTATTTTATTTTTTGAGAACGTGCACATAAAATTTTTGAGTTGGCTCGGAAAATTCAGTTACTCGGTATACCTTATTCACCCCGTTATTGGTGCTTCGGTAGTGAATATTCTTTCACATCATGTAACAGGCTTATGGCAAAAGATCGGTGTTGTTTTAATTGGGATTGTTGTAACCCTGGTTTCATCCCTTATAATGTATTGGCTTATCGAAAAGCCTTCGAAGAAGATCTCTTCTTCGATCAAGTTTTGACCCCTCTTACTTTTTTCATAGATGAAGTTCTTTGTATACTTTTTGGCGCGCAAAAAGTATGCAAAAACGCTTTTGGCCCCTGAAGGTGACTTTTCTTTTGCCCGCCCGAACGACGTTCAGTCGGGCGGGGTTCTTTTCTTTGCGTGGCAGGCAAAGAAAAGAACATGAAGAAAAAAAGTATGGGAAGTAAGAAAAGAAAGAGTAGTATAAAAAAGTAATTTCATCCCCCTGTCAGCTAAAGCTGACACGCTGCTTCGACTGGGCTAAACACAGCCTCTCAATGGGGGACAATCTGTATTTGCTTAAGCAATACGCTAGGTATAATCATACAACTCAAACGCAAAGAAACAAATGTCATCCACCTGACTAACCCCGTCTCTCCAGGAATTAAAATTATTGATCAAAAGTTCGCATTCTTCTTCGAGTGGAAGGTCTTTTGATTTTTTGATATTGTCGATGATACGTTTGGAAGAATATTTTTTGTGTTTATCGCCACCAAACTGATCTTGGATCCCGTCGGAGTACATGTATGCCCTTAAGCCTTTTCCGAATGGTATTTTGGTTACTTCCAATCCCGGAATATCATCGTCGTATCCAACAGAGAAATGGCTTCCTTTGGCATACAATACCTCGTTATCGGCTGTTTTGTATAATAACGGTCGGCCAGCACCACAGAACTCTACTACTTTATTAGTATAATCAATAAGACACATAGAAATTACCAATCCTTCCGAGTTCTTATTCTTTTTGATGGATTCGGTATTGAAGAAATAACGTAATTCAAAATTCAATGTTTCAATGATCTCATCCAGCTCATAAATTTCTTTATCGATGATGATCTTATTTAAAAAGGATTTTGAAATAACCGTTAAGAAGGCTCCCGGTACACCGTGTCCGGTACAATCAATAAGGAATAAAATAGTCTTGTTACCCGGTAAATTGTAATAACCGTAGTAATCGCCGCTTACCACATCTTTTGGTCTGAAATAAATATAGGTATGCAAATGTCTTTGCGCATAATTGAGATCAGGAATAATGAACGACTGGATCTTTTTGGCGTAGTTGATACTATCCTTTAAGTCTTTTAAAACCGTAACGAGGTCGGCATTGATTTTTGCCACTTGTTCTTTTTCGGCACGGATCACTACTGTTTGTTCAAGAATTTTTTCTTCGAGTAATTTTTGTTTTAATAATAAGTTTTTAGTTCTGTTCTTAATGATGATAAAGAAAGAAAGCGCTATTACAATCACCAGAATAACATAGAACCACCATTCTTTCCAGAAAGGAGGTTTGATAACAAATTTAAAGGTCACGGGAGTAGAGTTCCACAAACCATCGTTATTAGAGGCATAGAGAATAAAGGTATAAGTACCGTCCTTTAATTTTGGGAAATATAATTTGGTTTGCTCGTAAGAAATGGTTTCCCATTTATCCACTAAGCCCTCCAGTTTATACTTGTATTTTACTTTTATAGGATCGGTTAAGCACACCCCTTTAAAAGTAACGGTGAGGTCGTAGGTATTGTATTTTAAAACGGTATCGTGAATATTATCGGTTGATTTATCGTTAAGTGAAATGTCGATAAGATTTAAATTGGGTTCTACTTCGTTGAACCGTTGTTTTTCGGTGTTGATGCGCGCAATACCATCCGTTGAACCAAATAAGATCTCGTTAGTGGTTTTATCATAGAAAAATGAATTCTCCATGAAAGAAGTTTGGAACAAAATCGAATTCCCGACTATTTTATTGAAATTTTTCTTATTGGCATTTTTGTACGAAATACCATTTAAGTGATTGACCCAAATGCCATTCTTGTAATCCGAAACTATACCGTAGCAAAAATTGGACGTTAAGCCGTTTGAAGAATTGAAGTTTGTGAACTGTACGCCGTCGTATTTAAATACACCGTCACCCGAAGTGGAGATCCATACATTACCTTTATGGTCTTCGCAAGCCGAATTGATATTGAAAAATTTGAGACCAGGTACTTCATTAAATTTTACCACCAGTTTTTCCTCCAGTATAAAATAGATCATAGTACTGGGCGAACAAACCCACACACGTTTTTTAGAATCAACAAAGGCATATTTAACGTCGTTGTGAAGTAAGATGTTGGTTGTGTTCAAAACATTATCGGTATTGTTTCCAGTGTTGTGAATGATCAAACCTTCGGTCGTGCAGATCAATAAATTATCGTTATCGTAATTTAAGGCGTTGATGTGAATTTCCTGATTGGTTGAATTGATCTTTATTTTAGTAATTGTTTTAAAAAGCGTGTCGCTTTGATATAGTTCGCCGACCTTTGTGGAGAAAATAAAATTATCCTTGAATCGAATGAAACAATTAACGCTTTTACCCGCGATCAAAGGGTTTTGAACGAGATCCAATTTTTCCTCAAACAAATAACCAATTCCTTTGTTAGTGGCCACAACCAATTTATTATTGAAATGAACCGACGCATTAACTGTTAGTTTGCGCCCTTCGTTATCAATAATATAATTAAAACTGTATAACTCACTGTTTAATTGTTGTAGCCCGTTGCCATAAGTACCGATCCATAAGTTATCCTCTCTGTCAACAAAAAGACTTTGAATGGCATTAGAGGTGAGTCCATTCTTTTTTGTAAAGTTGGTAATTGACCTGGTTTTACTGGTGAGAAGTATTTTGAATAATCCATTATCGGTTGTAGCAGCATAAATATTAGAATACCGATCGGTAATCAGTTTTGTAAAAACTGAGCCAATATTCAATTGTAATTTAAAGGTATCTTTGATCCTGTATTGTTTATCGTTCTCAAATAACAATATCCCACTGGCGTTATCAGCAATGATCAAATTATCCTTAAGGTTATTGAACTTCATAAAAGCACCGTCCTTCAAAGAAATGATTTTTTTGACCGTATAGTTTTTTGTGAGGAGATCCATGGTCTTGATAGAATACACACCATCTGGCTTAAGTAATAATAGTTCATCATTGTAAACTTCAAGACACAACGTTTCGAAAAAATTAGCGTCATTAATGTTCTCGTAAGTAGCTTTGGCAGCGTTGTAAAGAATGATCCCTGTATTATTCTTTAAGAAAACATAATTATCACTTCCAAGTTCAATGATCTGCATGATCTTTGAACCAATCTCTTCCTTGTATTTAACGTTGTGTAATTTAGTATTAGGGCTTACAATGGAAACACCGCCTTCTAACTGGCCAACCCACATATTATTTTTACTATCTCTGTAAATGGTAGTTACAAAGTCGTTCACCAGACCATCTTTTTTGGCGAAAGATTTAAAATTAACACCGCCAAATTTGGTAAGTCCGCCACCGGTACCAATGTAAAGATACCCTCGACTATCCTGATTAATGTCGTTTATAAAGGATTGGGCAAGGCCATCGTCTTCAGTAAAATTTTTAAAAGAATATACCTGTGGATACACGTTGAAACCAAAACCAATGACAAGTATTAAAAGCAGTTTCCTCATTCGTTAAATTCCTGATACGTTTCGCAGGTAGCAGGAAATTTTTAAAATATTATTTGGTTACTTTTATTTTGTATTTGTATTTAGGTACCCCGCCAATAGGAACGGTAAAGAAAGGCATTGTTTCGCCATACTGGTTGGTAATATACACAGTAATATTGTTGTTTTTTACCGGCAATTTCTTAATGAATTGTACATCCAGCGAGGTGTTCAGTTCTTCATCGCTTATCTTGTGTTCAGAGACCTCCCAGTTAGTGTTAGGTTGCAGTTTTGTTTCTTCTGCTTTCTTAGAAACAGAAATGATCCTTATAACCCCTTCTGCATCGTAATCGTAAACGTTTACGTGAATAGAAATGATACCCTTTGAAACAAAGGGATATAAATGCGAAACCGACAGTGGTTTATCGGAGGTACGGAAACAATATTCATAAGTAAATACATTTCCGCCTTCTACATTGATGTTATCATCCTTTGAGGTAGATAAACTTAATTTGTACAAATTTCCATCATCTCCATCTAAACCTTCTACCACTAATTTGAAAACATAACCGCCTAATTCAGGTTGTAATTCTCCTTCTAAAGGATTAATAGGACCAAAGCTGAACCATTTTTCGTCAAAGGTAGGTTCATCGCCAAATGTTTTGGTGTTGATCAAAGTTCCGCTTGTAAAATTTCCTTTAGGATCGGTTTTTTTAGCGTCGGCCGAACTGTGGGCACCTTTGCCACCGTACAAACTAAATTTTGTTTTGGAATTAAAGCCCCCGCGATTCTCATCGATCTTATTACCGTTATCTGGATCAAATATTCGTATAAAGAAAGGGGTCTTTATATCTTGTGGGATAGTAAAAAAATAGATCTGAATGTTATCATCGTCGCCCCAGGTCTTATCGGCCGATTTACTAAAGGTAACGAGAGACGGAATGTTTTCATCAATGGAGGGCATTACCTGAGATCGTAAATTCATTACGAACAAAAGGGCCAGGCATGCCAAGGTCTTTTTAGTGAGCATAGAGGCGTTTGAAAATTAACGTGTTTAAATTACAA
>JBGASH010000171.1:0-7305 GCA_044229775.1 Bacteroidia bacterium | reverse complement strand
AAAATAAGTTATTACAACTATGCCTTCTTTACTCAGGGCTTAATTAAAACCCGTTTGGTAAACTATATAGTTGGTGCCAGATTCGATAAACATAATGCTTACGGTTCGGCTTTTGTACCAAGAGTTGGCTTAACCAAAAAATATAAAAAATTTCACTTTAAAGCCTTATTCAGCGAATCGTTTCGTGCACCGGCCATTGAAAATATTCAGGGGGCAGATTCAAATGGTATAAAACCTGAATTAACGCAGGTAGCCGAATTGGAATTAGGTTATCAGGTTACCCGTAAATCGATCTTCACTATTAATCTTTACGATATTACAACTAATAATCCTATTGTTTATTACACCGATAATTCTAACGCCGATCTGTATACCAATTACGGACATTCGGGAACGCAGGGAATTGAGGCCGAGTACAGGCTAAAAGACCGTCAGTTTAATTTAACCATCAATTATGCCTTTTATTCGGCTGCCAACAAACAAAAGATTGGTGATTATACTACAAATAATTCGGCTTCGCTTTTAGCGTTTGCCAATCACCGGATAAATTTAAACGCTGGATGGAATATCACTAAGGACCTCTCGATCAATACTACTGCCTCGTTTTACGGTAAACGTTGGGCCTACACCTCCATTGATACTGCAAAAAATTCGGTTCTTGAACAATTGGACCCGGCACTTTTACTTAATATTTTCTTACGATACAACACCCCGCTGAATGGCTTAAGCATTGGTGCAGGCGTTTATAATATTTTAGACACGAAATTTGATTTTATACAGCCTTACAATGGTTACCATGCACCACTGCCCGGACCATCGCGTGAATTTGTTTTCAAATTATCGTACGACCTGAATTTTAAAAAGAAAAAAGCTGATTGAGATTGACCAGTAAAATATCTTTAGGCGCAAAACTGTTGCTGTTACTCTTCTTATTAAAAGGAGTGACCCAAAAATGCTATGCCCAGGATATAGACGCTAAAGCTTACACCTTATTCGTATATAATTTTATGAAATACGTTGAGTGGCCTGAAGCGCAAAGCAAAGGTGATTTTGTTGTTGGGGTACTAGGTGATTCACCAATAAATAAAGAATTACAAGCCCTGGCTGCCGGTAAAAAAATAAAGGGAAGAAATATTGTTGTTAAATCATTAGCAAAACCGGAAGATTGCAACAGCTGTCAAATGATCTATGTGGCCGATTCTAAAAGCGCCGCTATAAAGGGCATGAAAGAAGCCATGAAAGATAAGCCTATTTTAATTGTTGGCGAACGCGAAGGGTTAGCTAAAAAAGGTGCCGCCTTAAGTTTTGTTACATTAGAAGATGATGCACTTAAGTTTGATATCAACAAAAAAGAAATTGAATCGCACCAATTAAAGATCTCGAGTTCTCTTATTCAATTAGGCATTGTTGTGAACTAAATTGTCCTTTTTTAGTACCCTCTTAATTAATTATTGTTTTAATGTCTGAAAGATCAGAAATAATAAAAACCAATGTTGCTGATGTTTGGGTAAGCGAACAAGGGATCCTTTATGTGAAGATCTTTAAAGACTCTGAGATTGGAGCTGATGATGCCATGGAGTTGTTTGCGGTCTATGAAAAACTGGGTTGCAAGAACAAAAAGGTACTACAAATTCTGGACGCCACGGCCGGGGCTACCATTACACCAGAGGGTCGTGAATGCTCCGTAAAATACTCGAAAGATTATTTAATTGCTTCAGCCGTTATCAGTAATAACTTGGCCGTTAAAATAATTGTGAATTTTTTCAACGCTTTTTATAAATACGAAGTGCCGTTAAAACTCTTCACTACTGAATCAGAGGGACTAAAATGGTTATCGACCTTCACAAAATAAAAACCCGAAAGATCTTTGGATCTCCCGGGCCTTCATCAACCACCTAACTATAAATCCTTATTTATTTCTGAATACAAATTTATTATCGAACATATCCAACACTATCTCTTTGTCTTTATTGATCGTGCCGCCTAATATTTGTTTTGATAGTTCATTTAATACTTGTTTTTGCATTACACGTTTTACAGGTCTTGCTCCAAATTGCGGATCGTAACCCAATTGTGCCAACCAATCAATTGCTTCATGCGTAGCACTTATTTTCACTTGTTGTTCTTCTAAGCGTTTCGCGATCTGATTGAACTGTATCTCCACGATCTTATGGATGTCTTCACGAGTTAACGGCTCAAACATGATAACTTCATCGATGCGATTCAAAAACTCTGGGCGTATTGACTTTTTAAGCATTTCATACACTTCGAGTTTTGTTTTAGAAAGCACTTCGTCTTTGTTTTTCGCCGTCATTTTTTCAAAACTTTCCTGTATAATGTGCGAACCAATATTAGAGGTCATGATAATAATAGTGTTTTTAAAATTCACCGTGCGACCCTTATTATCGGTTAAGCGTCCATCGTCCAACACTTGTAACAATATATTAAACACATCGGGATGCGCTTTTTCAATTTCATCTAACAACACCACGCTATACGGCCGGCGCCTTACGGCTTCCGTTAATTGTCCGCCTTCATCATAACCAACATATCCCGGAGGCGCACCCACCAAACGGCTTACCGCGTGCCGCTCCTGATACTCACTCATATCAATCCGCGTCATCGAGTTTTCATTATTGAACAAAAATTCGGCGAGGGCTTTTGCTAATTCGGTTTTACCTACACCGGTTGTTCCTAAAAATATAAAAGAACCTATAGGGCGCTTCGCATCCTGCAATCCCGAACGACTACGACGCACAGCATCTGCTATACTTTCAATAGCTTCGTGCTGTCCCACTACTCTTTTGTGTAATTCCTCCTCAAGATTCAATAATTTTTCTTTTTCACTTTGCAACATACGCGAAACCGGTATGCCGGTCCAGGCACTTACTACACCGGCTATATCTTCGCTGTCAACCTCTTCTTTCACCATTTGCGAACCACTTTCTTTAGCGGCCGTAAGTTTAGATTCCATTTCAGCTAATTTTGCTTCGGCTTCTTTTACTTTTCCATAACGTATTTCGGCCACCTTTCCATAATCGCCGGCCTTTTCAAAGTTATTAGCCTGTAATTTCAATTCTTCGATCTGTAATTTTATTTTTTGTACGCCTTCAATCGCTTCTTTCTCGCCTTGCCATTTAGCGCGTAAAGAAGAACGTTTGTCCTGCAATTCCGAGATCTGTTTATTTAACGCTGTAACTTTTTTATCTTCTCCCTCACGTTTCATAGCCTCGCGTTCAATTTCCAAATGCATAATCTCGCGTTCCACTTCATCCAGTTCAATGGGCATGGAGTTTATCTGCATCCGCAATTTACTCGCGGCCTCATCCATTAAGTCGATGGCTTTATCCGGTAAAAAACGGTCGCTGATATAACGTTGCGATAATTCAACCGAAGCAATGATGGCTTCGTCTTTAATGCGAACTTTATGATGTGTTTCGTATTTTTCTTTGATACCACGCAAAATAGAAATGGCATCTTCGGCACTGGGCTCATCAACCATTACCTTTTGGAAACGGCGCTCCAATGCCTTATCTTTTTCAAAATATTTTTGGTACTCGCTTAAAGTAGTGGCGCCTATAGCTCTCAATTCGCCTCTGGCTAAAGCGGGTTTCAAAATGTTTGCAGCATCCATAGCGCCTTCGCCACCGCCACCGGCTCCTACTAACGTATGGATCTCGTCAATAAACAAAATTATATCGCCATTGGCGCCGGTTACTTCTTTAATAACAGCTTTCAAACGCTCTTCAAACTCGCCTTTGTATTTAGCGCCTGCGATCAAAGCACCCATGTCTAAAGAATAAATTTGTTTCGATTTTAAATTTTCCGGGATATCGCCGCCAATGATACGATGCGCCAAACCTTCCGCTATAGCGGTTTTACCCACACCCGGCTCTCCCACTAAAATAGGATTGTTCTTGGTGCGACGAGATAATATTTGTAGAACACGTCTTATTTCATCATCGCGTCCAATAACCGGATCCAATTTCCCTGCCTGGGCTTGTGCATTTAAATTAATGGCGTACTTGTTCAATGAATTATAGGTTTCTTCCTGACTTTGACTGGTAACACTGGCACCTTTGCGCAATTCTTTAATGGCCGATTTCAAATCCTTTTCATTAAAACCCGCGTCTTTCATCATACCGGCAATACTATCGCCACTTGCTAAAATACCAAGCAACAAATGTTCTATCGACACAAACTCGTCTTTAAACTCTTTTAAATAACCGGTTGCTTTAGCAATGGTTTGATTGGCGCCGTTTGAAAGATATGGTTGCGCGCCACTTACTTTTGGATACGATTTTAAAATACTATCAAGTGTTTTATCAAAAATAGCGGCATTGATGTTTAATTTTTTTAAGATAAAAGGCGCTACGTTCTCATCAACTTCTAATATGGCTTTTAAAATATGTCCGTTTTCAATAGCCTGATTGCCATTTATGGTAGCTAATTGAACAGCTTGCTGAATGGCTTCCTGCGATTTTATGGTAAAATTATTCAAATTCATAACTGTGTTTTTTAATTACACTATAGGACACAAATTGCACTCCAAACCTTAATTTCTGCTAAAAGGGCATGAAAATCAGAATAAAAAGACATTTTGACTTTAAAAATAGAAAAATCAGGCTTTTTGGCGCATGAGAATTATCAGCCAAAAATTAGAACTTTGGACAGGTAACCAGCACCCTTTTGGACTTTCTTTGTTTCTTATTGGCATATTCGTAAACCAAAGAAATTTCGTGCGCGCCGGCTGAGTTATTTAAACCTAATCTTGAAATGGTTAGATCGTAACTATAACCCACTCTTAAACTACGTTTCGGAATTTCAAATCCTGCTAGTATAGCAATACTCTCGCTATTGCGATAACCCGGGGCATAATGCTTAATAGGAATACCACGGTACCATAAACCGATGGTAAGCGGCGAGTCAAAATAATAAAATCCAAGATCCAACTGATCGTAACGCTGTTCGTGGTGGTAATTAAATGAAGCCGAAAAATATTTTTTGATCAATGTTCTTCCCCGCGACTCGATGATATGACGATAACCACCATGTACACTAAAGAACATGGGTAGCGGCTCCTGATGATTCACCAAACTGTAATTGGGCGTATTTAAATGCTTGGCTGCAAAACCCGCCCAGTACTTTGTGGTATTATATAAAACACCGGCACCCAGATCAACATACTGTACCTGACTGTACGTACCTTGTTCTTTTGAAACCGATGAGCCGGTTATTAATTGGTCGTTAAAAGTTAGTTTATTAAACCCCAATTGCAAAGTGTTGTAAGAAACATTTAAGCCCGCACGTACTTCGCTTCTTTTGTTTACCTTGATACTATAGGCGTAATTAAACGCGGCCTGCTGATGCGATAACCCGCCTGTACCCGCTTTATCTTTTAAGACATAAACACCCAGTCCGCTATTTACCGAACTCAAATTATAATCATAAGCGGCCATATATGTTTCGTAAGCTTTCGAAATACCAGGCCATTGATTGCGATAGATGGCCGAAAAGCGATGTTGCATGGTAAGTCCCGTAAAGGCAGGATTCAGAAACTGCGGTGCCGAATAAAATTGGGTAAAATGCGGGTCCTGCGCCTTTACATTTTGAAACACACAAACACTAAATATTTTAATTAGCTTTTTCAGTTAGGTGTTTTTGCGAGATGAATAATTAATTCGGTTTCTTCGTTCGCGACCACTTATATCATCAATGGCCGTATTAAATCGCTTCTTCGTCAATGGCTTTATAGCCCAACAAAGGATTTTAATGCCAACAATTTTTACCGTTGCCTGAATTGGATGTGCAAAATACCGGTTACCTGCTTTATCGTTGCTCTGCAAAAGTTATTTTGATGACCAGGCTCTTGTCTTTAAGAACTACTCCGTGTTTAATTACAATATCATTATCACCAAAGCGGGTATCTATCACATAAATATCTTCTTCTCCTTTGGTATCATCCTTTAAAGAAGAATAGTAACCGTGTTTACCATCCATACCTAAAACAAAAAGATACTGTTGTTTACACTGTTAACTGACAACCCATTGCTTGGCTTTAGTGAACGTATTGGTCTCAGAGTTTGCGAATCTGACATAAACACATCAAAACGTTCCGCGGTGTTATGCCCTTTTGAACTAAAGAAAAGTGTAACGCCATCGTGCGCCAAAAACGGTGCGTCTTCATCGTAAATGGTATTGATGTTAGGACCTAAATTAAACGGATAACTCCATTTTCCATTGGTAATCGCTTTACACGGTAAATATCTTTTCCGCCATAACCGCCGGGTCTGCTACTGGTAAAATAAACTTCATTGGTATCAACGCTAAAGCACGCGCTGGTTTCAATGAACTGCGAGTTGATCTCTTTACCGTACATGCGTGGTTCGCTCCACTTATCATCGCCAATTCTTGTTGACATCATTAAATGTCCGGTAATAAGATCTGGTGCAGTTCTAAAAATGATCAAGTGACTACCATCGTAACTTAAGGCTGAACAAGCATCGTTAAGATCGGTATTTAAAGGCATTCCAACATTAACCGGCCTGCCCCACACGCCGTTTGTTTTGTGGCTAACATAAATATCTTCTTTATAATTACCGTACTCATCCTTTTGATTGTTGGAACTTCCTTCGCGGCGCGAGGTAAAATACAAAGTGGTTTCATCCGAATTTACTAAAGGAACATAATCATCCCAAGGCGAATTAATTTCGTCGCCTATGTTCTTAACCAGCGCCCGGTGCGGACGTGACATCATCAACTTAGCGCTTTCACACATGCCAATGATGTAATTCACTTCATCATTCTGCACTTTTCTTTTTTTAACCTCTATGGCTTTATATTTATTAAGGTTGGCTAAAGCCACATCAAAATTCCGTAAAAGATGGTTTACTTTTCCCAAATAAAAATACGCCTCTGTTTGTTTGGAGTTTTCAATTCGTGCGGCCATATCTAAAACAGAATCGACCGGATGATTTTCTTCCAGATGACAAATGAGCGCGTTTAAATTAGCGACCTCGTTCTTAGGCTCAAGCTCCAGTACTTTTTTATATTCCTTTAAAGCATTATAATAATCGCCCGCGTCAAAGATATAGGAAGCATCTTTTAATATTTTCTGAATATGTTTGGCTGTAGCATGACTTACCTGGCCAATGATCAACATTTGAAAACAACAAAGCGCAATGATTATGTAAGTAGTTTTTCTCACGCTATTTTAATAACATTACATCTCCCGTCATGTTTATTACTTGTCCGTCGAATGTTATTCCCTTCAATTTCCATACATACACATCCTGCGTACACAAT
>JBGASH010000170.1:0-6677 GCA_044229775.1 Bacteroidia bacterium | reverse complement strand
AAAAAGGGTATTATAGGTTTTATTATCATCGGAAAGATCTTTTAAATAAATTCCTTCATAAAACACATCGGCCCCAATACCGAATTTGTGGGTGTTACGTTTATTGTAAAAATAATTGATGGAAAAAGTATGAGAGATATATTTTTTACCACCCGGAGGTTCTTTTTCGTCAACACCAATGCCATACCATGCCATTAATTCGTGTTTTGAAGGGGCTATTTTTGAAGAATCTATTTTAGTGATCTCTTTTTTTGTAAATGAGGAGGCGAATTTATAAGTTAAACCAAGACTTCCCGAGATAAGATTCAAGCCAAGATTCGGTACCTGAGCCCTTCCATTGCTGGCGTGCGAGATCCCTAATCCCGGTTCTATCCTAAATCTTTTATTAAGATCGAGGTGCCATAAAAAACGGTATTGGATAAAAGCGTTCCAGTGACTTCCAATAGCTACATTTTTGTGATTTGTTTCAACGTCAAATTTTTTAGTGAGATAGGCGAGTCCCCAACTCAACCTGAAAATAACGCGACTCCTTTTTTCTTTTACGTTAAGGGGTATTTCTATAAAAGGCGACAGTGAATAACTTTGGCCCAACACTTCTGGGTTTCCGAAATCAATAAATCCCGCAAATATTCCAAATTCAGGTTTGTTATTCTCTAATTGCCAGCTTTTAGATCCGTTGGTAGGTTTCACTAAATTGATCTCTACCATTGGAACATATCCTGTAATGAGATGACCGATAGTAGCCCTATGCTGTAAAATAAAACCATAATTAACCACCGGTTTTATATACCAACCCGGTGTGTCGAATAAATTACTTTGCCCAAGAAGCGACGTATTTAAGAGGGAAAAGAAAAGGAAAACAAATATGTGACACGTCGTTTTTATGAATTTTTAACAGGATTCAAAAATACAAATTTTAAGCCGCATAATTAGTTAAATTTGCAGTATATGGACAAAAAATTGAAGGCATTTGAAAGGCTCTTAAACATCATGGATGAGCTGAGAGAAAAATGCCCTTGGGACAAAAAACAAACCCTTGAAAGTTTACGGCATTTAACGATCGAAGAAACGTACGAATTGAGCGACGCCATTTTAAAGAAGGACATCAACGAACTTAAAAAAGAATTAGGGGACATTTTGTTGCATGTTGTTTTTTACGCCCGCATAGCCAGCGAAACAAACGATTTTAATATTGCGGATGTAATGAACTCTTTATGCGATAAATTGGTTTTTCGCCATCCGCACATCTACGGCGATGTTAAAGTGAGCAATGAAGAAGATGTTAAGCAAAACTGGGAAAAGTTAAAGCAAAAGGAAAAGAACGGAAATGTGACCGTACTTTCGGGAGTGCCAAACAGTATGCCGGCACTTTTAAAAGCCTATCGGATTCAGGAGAAAGCCAGGGCGGTTGGGTTTGATTGGGAACAACCCGAACAGGTATTTGAAAAGGTAAAAGAGGAATTAGCCGAACTTGATCACGAAATCTCAAAAAAAGAGAATAGTGAAAAAATAGAGAATGAATTTGGCGACGTTTTATTTTCATTGATAAATTATGCCCGGTTCTTAAACGTAAACCCCGAAGACGCCCTTGAAAAAACCAATAAAAAATTCATTAAACGCTTTACTTACATGGAGCAAAAGATAAAAGAGAAAGGTAAGCAAATTGGGGATTGTACACTAAACGAAATGGATGTTTACTGGAATGAAGCAAAAAAATTGTAAGTGAAAGACTTTCTTAAAAATAATTTTCTTTTCTATTTGTTATACCTCCTGGTGATATGCTTTTGCACTTATTATCTTTTATCTTTTGATAAGATAGCGCTTCATCAAAAGATCAATTCGGTGGTTGGTAATTCAGGTGTGGATATTTTTTATAAATATTTTACCCACCTGGGCGACGGACTATTTGCTATAATTCTTGGTGTGGTAGTGTTGTTTGTGAATATAAAGAACGGACTTTATCTCCTAATTGCGCATGCCATTTCGGGTGGCACAGCAGCCATTTTAAAGAACTACGTTTATAATTACGACAGGCCGCATTTTGTTTTTGGGTATTATCACCACGATATTAAGCTCAAATTTGTGGAAGGAGTTGAAATGGTAGGACAAAATTCTTTTCCAAGCGGACATGCTACAACGGCCTTTACTATTTACACCTGTTTGGCATTGTTAACGCCTAATAAATTGTTAAAGATCTTGTTTTTGTTGATCGCAGTAAATGCCGCGTACAGCCGAACGTATTTATCGCAGCATTGGCTGATCGATATCTATGCAGGTTCTATGATCGGAATAGGCGTAGCCACCATTTTGTATTTTGTTTTTAAAAATGATGTCGTTAATAAATTAAACCGGCCTTTGTTTAAATTGAAATAATGAAGCCGCTGTTCAATAATACTTTTTTTGCATTAGCCTTTATCATTTTTCTGGCATCGGTGATCCTTATACCAATGATCGGCAATTGCCCTTTATTTGATTGGGATGAAATTAATTTTGCCGAGTGCGCCCGTGAAATGGTAGTGACCGGCGACTACAGTTCGGTGCAATTAAATTTTAATCCTTTTTGGGAAAAGCCGCCTTTATTTATCTGGCTTCAGGCGTTAAGTATGAATATTTTTGGTGTGAACGAATTTGCGGCACGTTTCCCCAATGCGTTATGTGGGGTTATTACTTTGTGCATTATTTATTTAATGGGTAAGAAAATAAATTCACCGGCATTTGGTTTAACCTGGGTTTTGGTTTATGCCGGAACTTTATTACCGCATTTTTATTTTAAAACCGGCATTATTGATCCATGGTTCAATTTATTTATTTTCTTATCCTTTTATCAATTACTCATTCATTTTAATAATCCTGCCGGTAAAGAAGGCACTAAAAGCGCATTATTCGCCGGATTTTTTTTAGGAATTGCCACCCTTACAAAAGGTCCTGCCGCTATTGTTATTGTAGGCGCTTTCATTGGCGTTTACTGGGCCATTCAGCGATTTAAAAAAATATCAGAGGTTAAGTATTTGATTTTCTTTTTGGCCAGTTTAACCATTACCGGTTGTAGTTGGTTTTTGGTGGAATTAATGCGCGGTAATTATAATGTTATTAAGGCATTTTTTGATTATCAGATACGATTGCTACAAACGGCTGATTCGGATCACGGTGGTAGTTACTTCTACCACATAATAGTTTTGTTGGCAGGATGCTTTCCTACGTCTTTATTTTTAATACTGTCGTTCAAAAGATCAGAAAACGACACACCGTATCAAAAACATATTAAAAAAGGAATGATACTATTGTTTTTGGTAGTGTTGGTCATTTTCTCATTGCTCGTAAAAACAAAAATTGTGCATTATAGTTCGTCATGCTATTTGCCTATCACCTATCTTGCAACGTATTCTCTTTTCAAGTTGTTTAATGGAGAGTATAAGATCAAATTCTGGTTTGTTTACACTTTTTTGATCTTAAGCGTTATAATTGGTTTGGCATTTACATTATTGGGATTGGCTGATCATGTAAAGCCATTGCTTTTAAAAAACGGTATTATAGCAGACGATTTTGCAAGAGAAAATTTAAAAGCCAGCGTGCATTTTGGAGGGTGGGAGTGGATCTTTGGCATTGGCTTTATTATTATTTCCATTATGCTGTTATGGAATTTATACAAAGGTAAAACGAAGATGGTTTTTTACGCTTATAGCTTTTATGTGCTTTTTATAATGGGAAGCATTAATACATTTGTCCCTAAAATAGAATTATATTCTCAACATGCCGCGATAGAATTCTATAAAGCTATTGCCGATAAGAACTTTTATGCTGAGACCTACGCGTTTAAAAGTTATGCGTATTTATTTTACGCCGGTAAATTGCCAAAACAAAATCAAAACGAGGACGCTATTAAATACATTACTAAAAAACTTGATGAAATGGAAAAGGACGGACATTCCAGGATAACTTCCTACGCGTTGGCCTACTCGGAGTGGATGCAGTATGGAAAGATCGATCGTCCGGCCGTTTTTGTTTGTAAGCTTCAAAATGAAGAACTATTATCTACCAATAAAACGCTTACCAGGCTCTATGCAAAAAACGGTTTTGTTTTTTACGTAAGAATGCCTGCGATGAATTAGGTTTTTTTGAACAATAGTACTGCCCAATCATTTTTATTTTCCTGTTTAAATAACGAAAGCGAATGTTGTGTTGCTAACGCTATCAATTCTTCGCTATCCGTTTTAAAGAATCCACTTAAGATAAGATACCCATTCTTATTTAAATGTTGGGCGTAAACCGGCAGTTCGGCCTTTAAAATATTTTTATTGATGTTGGCTAAAATAACATCGAAGTGGTCTTCAATAGCTTTACCGTCGCCCTTAATTATTTTTATATCGCTGCAATTATTCCTAGAACAATTCTCGATAGCATTCTCAACCGACCAATCATCAATATCAATACCTACTATTGCGTTTGCTCCCAGTTGTTTCGCCAGAATAGCCAATACGCCCGTACCACAGCCCATGTCTAAAACTTTTTTATTTTTTAGATCAAGGTCAAGCATGTTTTTGCAAACAAGCCAGGTGGTGTCGTGATGACCGGTGCCAAAACTCATTTTTGGCATGATGACGATGTTGTGCTTGAATTTTTTCTCTAAATGATGAAACGGCGCGCTTATGCAACAGTTTTCGCCGATCATCACCGGATCAAAATTCTTTTCCCATTCTTCGTTCCAGTTAACTTGTTCAATTTTTTTGCAGGTAAACGAAAATGAAAAATCATCGTAAGAAATATTTTTTATTTCGTCATCGGGATGAATGGTTTCGGGGATGTAGGCCACGAAACCGTTATCGGTGTTTTCGAAACTTTCAAAACCAAGATCGGCAATACAGGCAATTAAGATTTCCGAGCCTGGTTGTGGCGGGGTTACAGTAAACGTGTATTGAAGATAATTCATTAGAACGAAGATGCGATCTTACAAAAATCATCGGCTTTAAGCGAAGCGCCGCCAATTAATCCGCCATCAATATCCTTACAGGAAAATAATTCTTTAGCGTTTTGCGCATTGCAGCTGCCGCCGTATAAAATAGGAGTTGATTGCGCAAGCGTTTCGTTAAAGAGGTCCTTTAAAACACTTCGTATGTTCACGTGCATATCCTGTGCCTGTTGCGGAGTGGCCGTCTCGCCGGTGCCAATGGCCCAAACCGGTTCGTAGGCGATCAAAATATGTTTTAATTGTTCTGGATTAAATGTTTTTAATACAGCTTCCAATTGCGATCTAACGGTTTGATCATGCAGGTTTTTTTTGCGATCATTTAAACTCTCTCCTACACAAAAAATAACATTCAGTTCATTAACCAACGCTTCAATGATCTTTTTGTATAACTGTTCGGATGTTTCGTTAAAGTAGGCACGTCGTTCGGAATGGCCCACCAAAACATAAGCGCCACCAACTGATCGGATCATAGCTGCCGACACTTCGCCCGTATAAGCGCCCGATGAATGTTCGCTGCAATTTTGAGCGCCTGTAAAAAAATGATTCTTGTTTTGAATTAAATAATGAACGGGATGAAGAAAAGGAAAGGGGGTAAATAAGATCTTGATCACATCACTTTCCGGCGCTTTATCCAAAATAGTGTTCGCTAAAGCCAATGCTTCGCTGAACGAGGTATTCATTTTCCAGTTACCGGCAACAATTTTTGGTCGGCTCATGATCTATTTTATTCTAACACGGGGATCCAGAATTCCGTAAGCAATATCTACGAGAATGTTTATAAAAACAAATATGGTAGCAAATACTAAAGTAGCACCCATTACTACCGGAAGATCGTTCTTGGTTAACGCTTCAAATACTTCCCAGCCTATGCCTTTCCAGCTAAAAATAACTTCCACAAAAACCGCTCCGGCCATTAAACCTGCAAACCATCCCGAAATAGCGGTAACAACAGGATTTAAAGCGTTTTTAAGAGCGTGTTTAATGATGATCTTATAAAACCCTAAACCTTTGGCTTTGGCCGTTCTGATGTAATCTTGTGACAGAACATCAAGCAGCGAACTGCGCATTAATTGTACAACAATGGCCAGTGGCCGCATACCTAACGTAACCGAAGGGAGAATTAAATTTTTGAGGGTTAAGATTTCACCTTTCCAGGGATCAACATCGTATAAACTTCCGGTAGGGGAAAGTCCGGTGTATTTGGTTAAAACCGATCCAAAAAGCCAGGCCATGATCAATCCAATAAAGAATGAAGGAGCCGCCATCCCTAAAACCGATAATACCAACGAAAGTTTATCGTAAAATGTATTACGCCTTACGGCTGCGAGAATTCCTAAAAAAATTCCAATACTGGTCGCGATCACAATAGAAGTAAAGGCTAAAACACCTGTTTCGGGCAGGGTTTCAAGGATAATATCTGATACGCGCCGCTTAGTAATGTAAGAACGTCCTAAAAAGGGAATTTTTAACACTACGGCTTTGTTCTTTCCTAAAGTGAATAGAGGCACCCAGTTATATTTTTCGGGATTCAGGAACCAATGACTTTGATTGTTATTGATATTATGAACCGAAATGGGGGATAAATTATTAAGACTAAGGGCAAATTGTTGCATTACCGGAAGATCGGTACCCAGATCGTGATGAATTGCTTCAACAGCCTCTTTATTAGCTCTTTGTCCAAGCATAATAGAGGCAGGGTCGCCGGGCAACA
>JBGASH010000169.1:0-6788 GCA_044229775.1 Bacteroidia bacterium | reverse complement strand
ATAAAGGGATTAGCCGAGATAGGCGCTTTTGGACCTTACATTCCCACCCAATATGGCGGTGCCGGTTTAGATCAGATCTCCTATGGTTTAATTATGCAAGAGTTGGAAAGAGGTGATAGCGGCTTACGTTCTACGGCATCTGTGCAAAGTTCTCTGGTAATGTATCCCATCTTCTCTTATGGAAGCGAAGAGCAAAAGAAAAAATATTTACCCAAATTGGCTACAGGAGAAATAATGGGCTGTTTTGGATTGACCGAACCGGATTTTGGTTCTAATCCAAATGGCATGATCACTAATATTAAAGATAAGGGCGATCATTATTTATTGAATGGCGCTAAAATGTGGATCTCTAATTCTCCTTTCGCTGATATTGCTGTAGTTTGGGCAAAAGATGAAGCCGGAGAAATAAGAGGAATGATAGTTGAACGCGGCATGAAAGGGTTTACTACTCCCGAAACGCACGGCAAATGGAGTTTGCGCGCCAGTGCTACAGGCGAGTTGGTATTTGATAATGTTAAGATCCCGAAAGAAAATATCTTTCCGAATGTAAAAGGATTAAAAGGTCCTTTAGGCTGTTTGAACAGTGCGCGCTACGGCATTTCCTGGGGGGTTATTGGTGCTGCCATGGATTGTTACGACAGCGCGTTGCGTTACAGTAAAGAACGTATTCAATTCGGAAAACCTATTGGCGCTTTTCAGTTAACACAAAAAAAACTAGCCGAAATGATCACGGAGATCACCAAGGCGCAAATGCTCACCTGGCGTTTAGGTGTTTTGAAAAACGAGAACAGAGCTACTCCGGCACAAATCTCAATGGCCAAAAGAAATAACGTGAATATGGCATTGGTGATAGCTCGCGAGGCCCGCCAAATACATGGTGGAATGGGTATAACCGGCGAATATCCTATTATGCGACACATGATGAATTTAGAAAGTGTGATCACTTACGAAGGCACACACGATATCCATTTACTGATCACCGGAATGGATGTAACAGGATTTAACGCGTTTAATTAAAACAGATCATACTATAACTATAAACTATAAACTATAAACTATAAACTATAAACTATAAACCATTAACTAAATGCACATTGTAGCCCCATCAATCTTATCTGCCGACTTCGCCAACATTCAGCGCGATGTTGAAATGATCAATCAAAGTGAGGCCGATTGGTTTCATGTGGATATTATGGATGGCGTTTTTGTTCCCAATATTTCTTTTGGATTTCCGGTTTTAAAAGCGATAAAAAAACATGCAAAAAAACCGTTGGATGTGCATTTAATGATCGTTGATCCTGACCGATACACACAAACATTCAAAGAAGCCGGTGCCGACATATTAACGGTACATTACGAAGCCTGCACTCATTTGCACCGAAGTATTCAAAATATAAAAAATTGCGGCATGAAGGCCGGTGTGGCGCTTAACCCACATACGCCCGTAAGTGTATTGGAAGATATCATTGCCGATATTGATCTGGTTTGCATGATGAGCGTTAATCCGGGTTTTGGCGGACAAAAATTCATCGAGAACACTTACCATAAAACCTTCACGCTAAAGCAACTCATTAAAACAAAACATTCCAAAGCGCAGATCGAAATCGACGGCGGAGTTGATCTTAATAATTACACTAAACTGTTGCAGAGCGGCGCCGATGTTTTGGTGGCCGGCAATACGGTTTTCTCAAGCGCCGATCCTATAGGAACCATTAAGCAATTGAAAAAGGCTTAAATTTTTAATGAGCAACCGTTTTTCCGTTATAAGCAAAACTTCTTTTCTTAAGTTCGATCAGTGTCCAAAGGCATTCTTCCTTTATAAAAAGTATCCGCAACTAAAGGATACGATCTCAAAAGAAAAACAATTGACGTTCAACCGCGGACACGCTGTAGGAAAACTGGCGCAGGATCTGTTTCCGGGTGGAGTGGATGTTACTATTCCCAAAAAAAATCTGGAAGAAGCAGTTCAGTTAACAAAAGAACTTATTGCTAAAAAACAATCCGTTATTTATGAGGCCACGTTTGTATTTAATAACGTGCTGGTAATGGTAGATATTTTGGTTTTAAGTAACGATGGTTACACTGCCTACGAAGTAAAAAGTTCATTAAAGGTAAGTGATGTTTATGTGAAAGACGCCTGCCTTCAGTATTATGTTTTAAAGAACGCGCTCGGTAATTTGAATGATTTTTTTCTGGTGACCCTGAACGGCGATTACGTTTTAAAAAACGAATTGAATGTAAAAATGCTTTTTAAGAAAAGAAGCGTTAAGGCCGAGGCAGAAAAGAACATTTCTTTTTTTGAACATAAGATCTCCGAAATGCTGTTGGTACTCGAAAAAGATGTAATACCCGATATTGCCATCGGAAAACACTGTTTCTCGCCTTATCCCTGCGCTTTTTTAGGAACTTGTTGGAAGAACGTTCATCAGGAACGGTCGGTATTCAATATTGGTCAAACCGATCGCGAACTGTTGTTTAATTGGTATCAGGGTGGAATTTTTACGGTAGATGATATTACCAATGTTGAAGATCAAAAACCCCGAATACAAATTCAGGTTAATAGTATTAAGAGTGACAGCGAGTATATTAATAAGGATGCTATAAAAGAATTTATTAATTCGGTAAGATCACCTTACGCTGTTTTAGATATGGAAGTTTGGGGACCAGCGATTCCAAAATACGAAGGCACTAAGACGTTTGAACAGATCCCCTTTTTGTTTTCGCTATGTTATTTGGATAATAATGAACCAAAATTCATCAATTGTTTGAAGTCGCCGGAAGAGGATGGACGCAAAGCATTCTTAACGGAGTTATTAGCGGCTACAGCTCCTTTTGAAAGCATCATTGCTTATGATAAAAATATGGAAGTTGGGATATTGAATCAGTTGCAAAAATTATTTCCCGATCACACTGAAAGCGTCAGGACTCTTGTAAATAAAATGTGCGATATATCAGAACTGGTGCACCAGTTCCATTATTACCATCCCAAACTAAAAGGAAATTTTTCGTTAAAGGCTATTTCCGAAATTGTTTATCCCGAATTACAGTTCAGTGAGCAGCAAATTTCGAGTGGGCTGGTGGCCATGAGTGTTTATGAATCATTGACCGATGAAACTAATCCTATTCTAAAGGAAGAAACAAAACAAAAGCTTATCGATTATTGTAATATGGATACGTTGAGCTGCCTGAAGTTCTTTAAGTATCTCGAAGAAAGAATTACGGCGTATTAGGCGTAACAGGCGCGTCTTTCTATTCTGATCCTTAAAACGCGTCGAAGTCGAATGTTAAACTAAAGCGGAAAGTGTTTTGCAAAGGATTCCTTAAGGTTGTTGGAACAAGATAAGACATATCTAAACCAAACACGCTGTATTTAACACCAAATCCCATGGTAAAGAATTGTCTTCCGCCTTTGGTTTTATTCTCGTGAAAATAACCGGCCCTAACCGCAAATTGTTTAGCGTACCAATATTCTAACCCGGCAGCAATATTAATTTCGCGTAGTTCTTCTTTAAATCCTCCGGGTGCATCATTGAAAGAACCAAACATTCCAGCCGCCACAGGTTTATTCGGATTTTTACCCGATAAAATTACCGGTGCACCGGTTGCAGCATCCACCTGTATTGCACTTGAATCTTTACCGTCGTAAGTAGTATAATGTTTATAAACGGGTGGGGTAGGCACCAAAAGTTTATTGGCGTCAACATAAAATCCAAATGTATTGTACTCGTCAATTTCAGTTTTAATACCACCACCCAAACGAAGATTGATAGGAATAAAGTTCTTTACAGTAGAGTAAGAGATCTTACCGCCAATATTAGTAGCAGCTAATCCCGCAGTAATAGTTGATTTTTTACCGCCAATATCCACTTTTTTACTTTTGTAATACATGGATACGTCTACCGCCACCGTTTGGCCGGGACGGGTTTGTTGTCCGTTCGACAAAGCAACGCCACCTGTAAGATTAGAATTGATATAACGGAACGCAACACCTGCGCCGAATGTTTTGGATAGTTTTTGAGAATAGGCTACGTCCACCGCAAATTCATTTGGCCTGAACTGGCTGGTAGCGTTTCCATAAATATCTGTAAACGTAATGTTACCTAATGAGAAATAACGAAGTGATCCACCGATGGTGCTGTTTTTTCCTAATTTGCCATAACCACTGATATAAGATAAACTGATATCGGGAACTAAATTTCGTAACCATGGAGTATAAGAAATACCAAAGCCCATGCTTTTTTCGGCAAATGCGAGCTTAGAACCGTTCCAGTGAATAGAGTTAACATCACAATCGGTAGCCGCTCCAACTTCGCCCATGGCCCCTTGTTTAGAATCGGGAGCGATAAGTAAAAAAGGAACAGAAGTGGTAATAGGATTAATACCGCCGGTTAATTGTTGTGTACTTATTTGCGCATTAAGTCCAAGGGAAAACAATAACCCCAAAGCAATAACGTAATCTATTTTTTGTTTATTCATTAACAATTACCCGCAAAAAGCGAGCATCAAATTTACTAATTTAATATGACTAATTTCTCAATTTTTTCGGCTTTTTTATTATCAGGATCATTTACACTTATCTTATAGATATAAACACCTTTAGCTAATTTATCCCCAAAATCATCTTTACCATCCCATTCGATGGGGTCCGAC
The DNA here is from genome assembly GCA_044229775.1 of Bacteroidia bacterium. GTDB lineage: Bacteria > Bacteroidota > Bacteroidia > B-17B0 > Aurantibacillaceae > JAHEYG01. Next base: position 2,138 of record JBGASH010000169.1, on the reverse strand, counting down.
CTAAAGCCTTCATTTTTTACATTTTTACTAATGGTCTTTACTACTTTTCCACTGATGGTAAAGATCTGAATATGCACTTTCAGCTCTAAACAACACTGGTTGTTCTCAAAGTAGAACTGTGTATGGGTTGTAAACGGATTCGGATAATTCAACACATGTGTTAAAGCCATTTCGGCTGATGCCGCTACAACAAAATCGGTATAAGCAATACTGGAGTTATTTTGAACATCCCATACTTTTAAGCTTAAACGATGATTGCCTTCGGCAAGGGTACTGAAAGGATATTTTATTTTTCCGGTTTGATAACTGTTAAGATCCGCTTCGTAATAATCATTTAAAATAATGGGCTTACTGCTGTTCTCATCTATTATTGCCGAAATATCATGTCCTATACCAGTACCTACGGTATTGATACCACTTGAATCGGCCACCTCGGCATATAAATTTGGTGTTTCGTTGGTGGTTCCGCCCGAAACAAATTTCTTATCATTCAAATACAAATTAATACTCGGACCCGCGTTATCCACGTATGAATTAGCGTACGACCCGCCAATGATGATCTGGTTATCAAATCCATTGGCATCCATAATGCCATTATGGGAGTAATAACTTACTTTACCGGTATCCAACGAGTAGGTGATGTCTTTAGGAACAATGAATGTAAAAGAAAAATCACCATTGGTTACCTGCACTTTTCCTTTGTAGATAATATTTTTTTGAAGATTGAATTTGTAAGGCGTATTTGGTGCCACCAACGAATAGGCGTCATTTCCAAGACAAGTGATCACCTGGTTCTTATCATAAACGGTTGGATAAATAACCCCATTAAAGCCGGTGAATTTAGCACCTGCCTTATTGCCAACATATCCTTTAATAGTTACTTTTTGAAGGGCCTTAATGGTATCGTTAACGCCGGCCGTATACGAATGCGAATTAACAACAGTGGTATAAACTTTTTGCTGAGGATAAGCTAAACGTAGCGCTGGATCTCCCAGTAAATGAAAATTTAAATAATAAAGATTTACACCACATTGGTATTTGGTATCTCTTACCAGATCGCCAAGTGTTGGCATAATAGAATCGGTTGGATCAAGGGTTTTTAAATTAGGAATAAGCTTGAACATTTTTTGATACAACACCTGAAGTAAAACTTCGTTGGTGTTGGTATAAGCCACCCTAACAGTAGTTAAAAGCGCAATGGCGCCGCCGTTGCCATTTAAAAAACATAACTCTCCTGCCGATGTACGGTCAGGGTCTTCAAAGCGGCTGAACTCGCAGGTAGCAGTTATAAACAATGGCATATTGTTTATGTTCTTAAAATTTTGAATAGTGGAAACTTCTAAGTAGCGTTCGTGCCCTAAGCCAACTTCACCGCCATGACCGGTATAATTTATAACAAGCGCGCCCTTATCAAATTTGCGAATAAGTCCGTCGCTAACATCAGGGTAACGCTGTCCGCCCGGTGTGGTATATTGTACAAAGGCATCTGCGTAAAGTTTATCAATATTATACGATGGATAATTCTGTTTAACGTAGGTAGCCATGAGGTCGGCGGTTTTCATGTGCTGAGCGCCATCTTCATCATCGGCCATAAAACAAATGGTGTTTCTCCAATCGCCGAGCGGATAATTTTCGGTACTGGTTGCACAATTTGAAGCAGCGTTGTTAAGCGTAAAACCATAATTCTTTTTATAATAATACTCCACCTTATTAACCGCGTCTAAAGCTTCCTGCGAACTTTTTACGGGAAATCTTCCAACGCCAACATCCACGCGTTCGGCATTATTGTAATCGCCTTCATTATCATCCAGCCATCCAAAAAAATCATCGCTTACAGTGGATAAAGTGGGATTTTCAGAATTTTTATTTTCCCATACTGGAACAAAAGACGTGTTTCCAAAAGCGTATCTTTCTTTAACCTTATATGAACCGTCACCAAAAAGTAAAATATATTTGGGATGTTGATTAGAGGCCAAATTACGTTTGTAAAGCATGCGTGTAAAATCACGAATGGCACAAACATCGGGTTTACCACTCGAGAATTCGTTATATACCTGTTCGGTGGTTACTACAACTGTGGTCAACGAATCGGTAACCTGGTGTATTTGGGCGAGTCGTTGTGCCTGACCTAAAAATAA
>JBGASH010000168.1:0-6833 GCA_044229775.1 Bacteroidia bacterium | reverse complement strand
GATTGCTTACCAATTTGGAGCCTTATGATGTGTTGTTCATTGATGAGATCCATCGGTTGAGCCCTATTGTAGAAGAATATTTGTATTCGGCCATGGAAGATTATAAAATTGATATTATGATCGACAGCGGACCTAATGCACGTTCGGTACAAATAAAATTGAACCCATTCACTTTAGTAGGAGCCACTACGCGAAGCGGATTGTTGACATCACCTTTAAGAGCACGGTTTGGAATTACATCGCGCTTAAATTATTATAACAGTAAAGTTTTAACCGGAATTATTGAACGCAGCGCCGGTATTTTAAATGTGGAGATCAAGAACGATGCTTCTTACGAAATTGCACGCCGTAGTAGGGGCACGCCCCGTATTGCCAACGCCTTGTTGCGCAGGGTTCGTGATTTCGCGCAAATAAAAGGGAACGGACAAATCGATATGGAAATGGCTACGTATTCGTTAAAAGCATTGAATGTTGATAGACACGGACTCGATGAAATGGACCACCGTATACTCACTTGTATTATTGATAAATTTAAGGGAGGACCTGTAGGAATTAATACCATTAGCATTGCTGTTGGCGAAGAAGCGGGCACCATCGAAGAAGTATACGAACCCTTTTTAGTCCAGGAAGGATATTTAGCCCGCACACCTCGCGGCCGCGAAGCCACCGAAATGGCCTATAAACATCTTGGTAAATCAGGATTCAGAACCGGTGGAGCGGATCTGTTTGGAGGGTAAAAAATTGGCAGTGCATCATTAGCTAACCAGAAACTTTAAACTATTTCCCCGGTTTTATAAAATTAAATTCCGTTCTTCTGTTAAACTCATGCTCTTTGTCGGAGCAGTCAACACCGTTAGTGCAACGGTTACGTATCTCCTTTTCGCCTTTACCTATAGCCTTTACACGTTTTTTATCAATGCCCTTCGAAACAATGTAATCGGCAACAGTATGCGAACGTTTTTCTGATAAATGCAAATTGGCCAGGTCTTCTCCTTGCGAATCGGTATGCGAAATAACTTCTACTTTAACTTTTGGATTATCTTTTAAAATGGTCACGATCTGATCTACAGTTTCCTGAGCCGGAGCGTCAAGATCAAATTTATTGAAACCATAATTAATGATGCGCACGATTTTAAGAGAGTTCTTGTCACTCGCGTGAAACAAATTATACGCCAGTTTAAGATCTTCGTTCACCGGCATATCTGTCATTTTTACGATGTCGGCCTTCAAAGAAAGAAATTGAAATTTCTCGTTACTATTGTCGAATTTGCTGATCTCAACACCGTTTTGATTTACAAAAATAACGTTCTTATAACTCTTTGGATCGGCAGAAACCCGTAATTGATAAGTCGATTTTTCGTCGTCGGGTAAATTAATTTCAAAATCACCATAATTATCGGTGCGGGTTTTTGTTACCGTATCAGCGTCGGTTTCGTTCGAAAGCCAAACTACTGTGTTTCTTAAAGGATTTTTATTACCATCTTTCTCACTCAATAATTTCGCCCGCATTAATTTCATTTTCACCGGATCCTTTGGAGGGTTCCCAATACTGAAATTACCGATGTAAGCCGATCTGGAAATTAAATGGCCATCGGGCCCTATAAGGGTAAGTTTCTCAAAAAGTTTATTTATTTTTTTTGCAACCGATTTATAATCGTTGGTGTTGTAATACTCCACATGGTAATTGGGCTTGCCCTTAAAAGGTTTGCGGGTCTTCATATCCGAAAGCCAACGCTCAAAATCGTCGCCTTTGTCCTCCGAAACGCAAATTACCCTAAGGTCTTCTACTTTCCATCCCTTTACAATTTTGGCAATTATTTTCTCCAGAGCTTTTATACTGTCTTTGTTATCACCATATTTATCGCCCCAGTTGTATTTATAAAATAAATTATAACCTCCTTCACCTATCACCACCGACTGGGTAGCTTTAGCTTCGTCGTAAAGATCAATAGATAAATGCGCTTTTTCTCCCACTTGTATCAAATGAATTTCGGTTTGGGCTGATATAAATACAGCTATGAATAAAAATAGAAATGTAAAAAGAGACCTGAACATATAAAATGATGCTTTAAATATAGTATTAAGTTACTGAAAATACAGGAAGCTGTTTGTGGTCGTTTTTAAATTATTTGAACCGATTTATTAACTTTTTACCTATTGATTGGAATGGTAATTCAATTAGCTTATAGGTAATGAATGAAATAATGCATGAAAATGAAAGAATGACGAGGTACCTTACCCCTAAATTAGCTAAAGCTGAATTTAGATCGGTCACGGTAAAAAATTCCATAATATTTAATTGCCGCATAAAATGCATAACAGCAAAATGGGTAAGGTAAATGCTGTAACTTATCTTGCCAATAAAGACGGTGGCGGGATTAACAATTAAATTATAGGATCGTTTTTGAAGTAGGATAATGAGTACAAAGAATAGCAAACTATAAATAACATGTTGCAATGGGTTTATATAAGTATAGACCAACACTGTTAAAGCGAATAAGATCAGGGAAGTGTTATTTAAAGCGGCAAAACCTTCCTTAACGGTGAAGTAAGCAAAGATCCCCAAGGCAAATACTGGCAACTGCGCCGGAAAGTAAAAATATAAAAATCCGGCGTGTTCCAATTCGCTACCACGTAACAAATAGTTTAAGAGCGAAGAAAGAAAAACCGATGCCACCAAGAAAATAAAACTCTGATTAATGTTTTTAATGTATTTCCAAATAAGAGGAAGGATAAGATAGAATAACATTTCCACTGCTATTGACCAACCTCCCGGTACGTAACTGTTTATCCATCCCGGACTAAAACCATGCACGAAAAAAATATTTGAAATTAATGCTGCAACAGGCAACTGATGAATGGTTTTTATGGTATTGCCCGATTGAAAACTTACATAGAATAAACAAATGTAGGTGATGAGCGCTAAATAATACAACGGTGCGATCCTGAAAAATCGTCTAACAAAAAAACGTTTAATAAAACCGGTATCATTTTTTCTCGAATCATACGATAGCATTAACGTATAAGCGCTCACCATGAAAAATAACTGAACGCCCATTTGTCCGTTATTAAAAAATTTCGCTAATTTATCTGGTAAAAAATGCAGATCGCCACCCTGAATTCCGGTATGAACCAACAACACTAATAAGATCGCTAATCCCCGTAACGCATCAATATAGTCGTACTTTTTTGGTTCCATTTATTATCTCCCTAATGTACAATTTTTTACAATCAAACTTTAGCTTTATTAGTAATACTTTTAATCCTACCTTTACAGTAATGATCCAGATGCCCACATCAGAAGAAATTATTTCAGCAGCAAAAATTTCTCCCGCACTAAAACAAATTGCCCATAAAGTAGTTAATGGAGAGCGTATCACCTTTGATGAAGGTGTTACTTTATACAAAGAAGGAAGTTTAAGTTATCTGGGCACCCTTGCTAATTTTGTACGCGAACAAAAAAGCGGAGATAAGGTTTTCTTTAACCGTAATTTTCATGTGGAGCCCACAAACATTTGTGTTTATACCTGCGCGTTTTGTTCTTATTCGCGTTTGATCAAGCAACGCGAACAAGGTTGGGAATTAACGGTTGATCAAATTTTAGATATTATTAAAAAGTACGACGGACAACCTGTTACCGAAGTTCACATTACTGGTGGGGTAGTTCCTAAACAAGATCTGGCTTTTTACACGGAATTATTTAAAAAAATAAAACAGCATCGTCCCGATCTTCATATAAAAGCCTTAACGCCCGTTGAATTTCATTATATTTTTAAGAAAGCCAAATTGTCTTACGCCGATGGATTAAAACATTTTAAAGAAGCAGGATTGGATAGTATTCCCGGTGGTGGCGCCGAAATTTTTGATAAAGAGATCCGTGATAAAATTGCGGGTGGTAAATGCAGCACCGAAGAATGGTTGGAACTACATGAAATCTGGCATAAGATGGGAAATTTTTCGAATGCCACGATGCTATATGGACATATTGAAACATTTGAGCATCGCGTTGATCATATGCAGCGTTTACGCGACCTGCAAGATAGAACTAACGGTTTCAACGCCTTCATCCCATTAAAATTTCGCAATAAAGATAATCAGATGTCGGATGTGCCGGAGGTTTCGGTAATAGAAGATCTTCGTAATTACGCTATGGCAAGAATTTATTTAGATAATTTTCCGCACATCAAAGCCTATTGGGCCATGATCGGAAGAAGTACCGCGCAAATGGCATTGAATTTTGGTGCCGACGATCTGGATGGTACCATTGATGATACCACAAAAATTTACAGCATGGCAGGGGCGGAAGAGCAATCTCCTAAATTAACCACGCAAGAGTTGGTAGATTTAATTAAACAAGTTGGAAGAAGGCCGGTTGAACGCGATACACTTTATAACGCTGTAAAAGATCATTCTATAACAAACTAAATCTTTAATCTTGATACTTTAATCCTAATACTTTAATCTTTAATCTTGATACTTTAATCTTAATTCCCACATGAAATCATTTCTCTTTACCTTATTGTTTATTTCAACTTTCGTAGCTCAACCCCAGGAAACAAAAAAAGATACTGCCTGGAAATCGGCCGGATTCATTGGCCTTAATTTTGCGCAAACCGCTTTAAGCAATTGGCAGGGTGGCGGACAAGATAACGTTGCGGTGACCGGAATTTTTAATTACGAGATCAATTATAAAAAAGGCAAGGCCGAATGGAATAATAAAGTAGATGCGCAGTACGGTCTGGTTTTACAGGATAATTCAAAGTTCTGGAAAAAGAACGTGGACCAGTTATTTGCCATGTCGCAATTTAATTTACGTGCCTTTAAAAAAGTATGGTATTATTCGGCTATGACCGATTTCAGATCGCAGTTAGCTCCCGGTTATGCTTATTCGGGAGATACAACCCGTAAAATGGTTTCAAACTGGACCGCACCGGCGTATATACAGTTAGCGGTGGGTTTGGATTATAAACCTGCTGATTACTTTTCGACAACAATTTCACCTTTAGCAGGGAAGATCACTTTGGTTAACGATCAGGATTTTGCCAACAACGGCGATTACGGAGTGGATAAGGCCGTTAGAGATACCGCAGGAAAGATAATTACCCCCGGAAAAAAAGTGCGTTATGAATTTGGGGGAAGACTAACCATAAAATTTAAAAAAGATATTTTTAAGAATGTTAATTTGGATACCTATTTGGATTTCTTCTCAAACTATACCCATAATCCTCAAAACGTAGATATCGTTTGGAACAGTTTACTCACCTTTAAGGTCAATAAATTTTTAACAGCTACCATTTCCACCAAATTAATTTACGACGACGATATCATTATCCGTTACGATTGGAACAAAGACGGCAAATACGATAACAAAAACGATTTTCAAGGCCCAAGACCACAATGGTTAACCAATATAGGCGTTGGATTTGGCTATAAGTTCTAAAGATACTCTTTCGAAGGGCGAAGGGGGCATGCCTAATCCAAATTCTCCAGCCATCGGCTCAAAAAACAATCGTACACCTGATAAAAACGGCCGCTATCATCAGTAGCGGCGTAGATCATTTCTTTATCGAGTAAAGCCTGTAAAGCCCTTTGTACATTGGCGGGTGTTCCCACGTTATGCGCTTGTAAAAATTGTTTGGCGGTGGGTTTATACACTTTTTCTTCAGCGGCAATAGCTTTTAACAACGCCCATTGCATTGGAGCCAGAAGATTGCGGTAAATATAATAACTGCTTTCATTCTCCAATAATATTCTTCCGCATTCTTCGTGCACGTGTTCAATATCAATTTCCTTTATGCCGGTTGCATACATACGGTTGCATAGGGCTTGGGTGTAATAGGTGTGACAACGCGTCCAATCCAAAATAAAATCGAGTGCCTCCTTGCTTATTTTGCGTTTTCCATTGGCAAAATGATCTTTTATAAAGTCACTGTAAATAGTTTCTTTGATGCTTTGCAGATAAATTAATTGCGTGCTGGCAAAGAACGGGCGTTTACTGTTGTTGAATAATTCGTTAAGTAAATGTTCGCTGCTGCCGCTGAAAATAAAACGCACGTTCTTTAATTTTTGAACGGCCGATCTTAAAAGCGCCTCCACATTTTTTTCGGGATATTCGGTTATCTGTTGAAATTCGTCAATGGCAATAACAATAGTGATATCTTGTTTATCCAAAAATTCGAATAGCGACAAAAGTGATTGTTCGTACTGACGCGGTACACTGTAATCAAAACTCACTTCGGGTTGTCCGCTCATAGGATCATAAGTGATAACCGGCCTGAAACCTTTCATCCACTCCAGGAATTTTTTTCCAATGGCTTTTTTTTCGGGAAAAGCGCGCATCACGGCGCTATTAAAATAATTGGTGAACTCTTTTAAATTTTGTGTGGCGTAAATGTCAACGTAAATGCATTCTACATTTGGTTTTTGTTTTATCTGATCAAAAAGATGGTAAATGAGACCTGTTTTTCCCATACGGCGAACCGACAAAAGTGTGGTGTTTACGCCATTTTGTATGTGGCTTCGTAATTGCCAGGTTTCTTCCTGTCTGTCGCAAAAATAATGCGGACCATGATAGGCCGTAACCGGAAAGGGATTGAATTCTTCCATACCCCAAAAATACTGATACTTTTTATATAATACAATATATATAATACAAAATGTATAAAAATGCATCTAAACCTCAAAATGGAGGCCGTGCGTCATCAATAATTTACAAAAACGGGTAAAATTATTTTGTATTGATAATCAGTGTATTACAAAAATAATCAGGAAATCTAAAATATTTCAAACTTTTTAGGTGAAATATTCTTGTTTTTCCATTGTTGCGTTCGATT
>JBGASH010000167.1:0-6925 GCA_044229775.1 Bacteroidia bacterium | reverse complement strand
TAACGCACAAACTTATGATGCGGCTTACTTAACAGCACATCCTCGCATTTATACCCAACGACATAGTTTTTGGACCGAATTGAATATTGGTGCCGATCTATCAAAAGATAAACGCTGGCAATTTCAAATGGATTATCAATATCGCAGATGTTCAGACCCAAGTTACATTGCAGGTGGACAAACCAACAATATTTTTAAAGACCCCTTCCAACAGGTGTTCAGGCCCTGGATCCATTATTGGATAAAGCCAGGCGCTGTGCGTTTTTCACTTTCTCCTATAGGATATTGGATCTCTTGGGTTAATGGGGAAGAAGCGAAGATCTATGTCCCTACACGTGGTAACAGTACAAATTATGGCCCCATTGTTTTTCCGGAATTCAGGATCTGCCCTCAAATTACAACTGTTCAAAAATTTGGAAGGTTAGAATATGTTAATCGATTCAGATATGAATTCAGGTTTGTTGGTCAAAGAGTATTGGCGAATAATGATCTTTCTGATTTTGGTAAAGGTTATAATTTTTCAGCGGCCCCATTAGGGAATGCTATAAACGATTCAACCGGTATTGCCCAAACCAGCCGTTTACGCTGGCAGGCAAGATTACAATTCCCCTTATCTAAATCCACAATGAAAAATCAATTATATATTAATATGTGGAACGAATTGTTCTTGTCATTCGGAAAATATGTGAGTAATGCCAAGGTTTTAAATCAAAATCGGACCATTGCCTTGATAGGATATAAATGGAATGCTAAAATTCCAATTAAATTGGAATTAGGAGTGACCGAACAGGTAGTGTTTGCCTATAACATTAAAACGCCTCCAACACAGCCTTCAACAGTTACTTACAATAAACAAAACGTTGAATTGAACACTGCTTTACAGGTATACCTTATTTTTGACAATTTTCAGAATCTTTTTAAGAAAAAGGACCAACCAATGGAACCCGTTAAGCAATAATGACCATTTTACGAATCCTTAACGTTTGCATAACATTGGAAAGTGGCATAAAAAATAGATTTGCATACCATTAAAACACACACTACATGTTCGGATTAACCACGGGTCTCGCCATTTTATTAATAGCCTGCTTATTGTTGGCTTGCTTTTTCGAATTCATTAATGGTTTTCACGATACCGCAAATGCTGTAGCAACTGTGATCTACACTAACTCCATGAAGCCAACAGTTGCTGTGGTTTATAGCGGCGTACTAAACTTTATTGGCGTTTTAACCGGAGGTATTGCTGTGGCAATGGGTATAGTGAACTTATTACCCATGGAGGTTTTGGTAGATTCAAATGTTAGTCATGGCATCGCTATGATCTTAGCTTTATTGGTTTCGGCAATTATATGGAATTTTGGAACCTGGTATTTAGGTATTCCTTCTTCCAGCTCGCACACTTTAATAGGCTCCGTAATTGGAATAGGTTTGGCATTTTATTTTTTACCTGGAGATATGGGTTTGAATGCGGTAAATTGGGATAAAGCAAAAGATACCGGATTAGCATTATTGCTTTCGCCATTGGCCGGTTTTAGCATGGCGATCATCATCATGTTTATCTTCAAAAGACTAGTAAAGAACGAAACGGTATACAAAGAACCAATTCCGGGTAAAAAACCACCGATATGGATCAGAATGATGTTGTGGATGACCTGCGGTTTAGTAAGCTTTTTTCACGGACAAAACGACGGACAAAAAGGAGTAGGGATCTTAATGATGATCCTGATCGCTATTTTGCCGGGACAATTTTCGCTCGACGAAAAGGTCAATCTTCAAAGTGTTCATGGTAATGTTATTGAGATCCGCAAGATCATCGCTACAACAGATACTACTCAATTTGGTAAAGATGAATTCAAGAACTTTAACAGTGTAAAAAAACATGCTGATTTCTATTTCGCGGCTGTTGGCGAAAAAATTCATCCTTCAGAGATCGCGTTAACCGACAGATTTAACTTAAGAAAAGACATAGTTAAACTTACTAAGGGCGCCGAAAAATTATTGAAAAGTCCAAACTTCGCGATTTCTGCAAAAGACAGCTCCACGCTTAAAGCAGAGATCAAAAGCGCGAAAAAACTGGTTGAATTTGCGCCAAGCTGGGTGATCATTTTAATTTCCATATCACTTGGATTAGGAACAATGATCGGTTGGAAACGCGTTGTGAAAACCGTAGGAGAGAAGATCGGTAAACAACACATGAGTTATGCTCAGGGCTCCAGTGCAGAAATCGTTGCCTCAATTGGTATCGGAATGGCATCAGCTTATGGGTTACCGGTATCAACCACACACATGTTATCCAGTGGTGTGGCCGGAACAATGGTAGCCAAGAAAGGATTGAAAAATCTTCAGAAGAAAACTGTAACAACGATCGCGTTAGCATGGGTATTAACTTTGCCGGTAACGATGATCTTATCGGGTGGTTTATTTATTTTATTCAGAACCCTTTTCGCTTAAACAATTATTCGATCTTCTTGTAATACTTCAACGAATGTTGAGGTAATTGAGCGGGATGAAAAATAAAAATAAGGTCTCTCAATAATTCATCAGGGTTACAAATACCTTCTTCCCAATAAATACTGTATCCTTTTGCATTGACAGTTCTGTTATTATTGTAAATATTACCTTTCTTAAAAGCGCTAAATAAATTATAGCGCTCTTCAAATCCCAACAGATCTTTTTTAGAGTTAACGGTAATGAATAAATTCAGCCAATAGTCGGCATCCTTGGCTTTAGTGTAAACACTCTCAAAATTTAAAGGAATGCTCCCGGTTTTTTTTTCATCTTTCCAAATGTAATCCGAGCCTGCATCTTTTAGTAAGTGCGCCATAAAACTTTCTCCACCCGGCACGTACCAGGCATCACTGTATTTCATTTCAGTAAATACCGTTGGCTTTGTTCTTACAGTGTCAACCATCGCTCTCAATTGCAAATAATTATTTTCGGTTAACTTAAAAAGCGAATCTGCCAATGCATTCTTATCAAAAAAGGAAGCGATGAATTTTATCCATTCGGCTCTTGCCAATGGGGTTTCTTCCAAATGATCTAAGGTTACCGCAGCTGGAATGCCCGCGTTGATCACTTTTTCATTCACATCTTTTTTAGGATTACCCATTCCAAAAGTTAATAGCAGATCCGGTTTTAATAAAAGGGTTTGCTCGGCATTTATTTCAGGGCCCTTTGCAATTTCTTTTATCGTGTTTTTCGCAACACCGTCTATGATGTAAGGGTTGTTATAATAATCCACATTGTCAACCGCGCAAATGGTTTGCAGGAGGTCTAGCTTTTGAAGCATGTTTACGTAAACCGAACTTAAGCAGGCTACTTTTGCTACCGGTATGCCAACATAAAAAGCATTAGGGTCTAAGTTGGGTTTTTTTTCGTTTTTGGGATAAAGAATAAAAACCGCGGTGGTGTCGTTACTGTTGCGGTTACCAAATAAATAAAGTGTTTTGTAGCCATTGACCATTGCTGCCCCAAAACGTTTAGCGTAACTAAGCGAAAGGATCTTTGTTTCGGTATTGAGCGTTTGTTTTTTTTTGGTAACTGATGAAGAGCAGGAAGTAAAGAAGTAGATTCCGGAAAAGATCGCGCAAGAAAATAAAAAAATATATTTTTTAAAATGCCACATGGAAAATGCTCCCTTTAGGTGAATTATCAAGGATCTTTATTTTTCCGGCGTGCGCTTCAACAATATTCTTTACAATGTATAATCCTAAGCCAGTTCCTTTGGTAGAACGCACTTCTTCGCTGCCTATGCGGTAAAATTTTTCAAACACAGTGTCTTTGTCCTTATCGGGAATACCAGGACCGTTATCGGCCACTGTAAACACCGTTGAACCGTTTTGTTTTTTAAGTGAGATGGTTATTTCAGCCGCCGGCGAATATTTTATGGCATTCTCCACTAAATTGGTAACTACCGAAGGAAAAATGAGTTTATCAATGCTTAGCAAAATATCTTTTTCAAGATCGGTAATAATTATTTTTTTGTCAAGTTCATTTTTGTAGTAGGTATTCAGCAACGAAACAATGAACTCCGAAAAATTCACTTGTTCTTTATTTAATTTAACTTTCTCAATATCCATTCGGCTGGCCAGTAAAACATTATCAATAAGTTTATTCAGCCGTTCGTTCTCGCGCAGGGCGTTTTCAATCAGTTCATTTTCTTTTTCTTTATCCAGTTTATGTTTTTGCAGCGTTTGCAATTGTAATTTGGTAGCTGTGATAGGTGTTTTTAATTCGTGCGTAACGCTTAATAAAAAATTTCGTTGGCGCTCGTTCAGTTCTCTTTCCTGATCCTGATACTTTTTTACTCTGTAGATCCCAAATAAAAGGAGCAATAAGAAAACCGTTCCTTCGCCGGCAATCATGTAAATACGGTTTTGTTTTTTGTGGTGCAATTCCTCCAATTGCGTTTTGAGGATCTCAGGGTCCGATGAATTTACCTCAATGTTTTTCTGCTTTTCATTGGCAATTTCGGTGGTTTGTTTAACCAAAAGCACTTCCCACCATAAAAATTGAAAAATGATATACGCAAATAATAAAGTAACAATAAATATGGATCGTGGTTTTTGGGCCATGCGCTAATTTACAATTTTATCGGTTATTAGTTTTTCTATTTGGATCAAAATAGTCGAAGCTTTGTTTACGGAGTCCACATCCTCTACCGTAAGCAGTAATTTATTATTCTGTTCTTTTAACCGGCACAGGTGCGGATGATTTTGAGCGAACAACAAGGCCGCTTTAAAGACCGGCGAATTGAAATAATCGGAATTTTTCTGACTCACAAAATAAGCCAGTAGTTTTTTGTTTTTAAGTGTTAGTTTTTCAAAACCAAGACTCATGGCTTTCCAACGCAAGCGCACCACATTTATTAATTCGGTTACTTCGGCAGGTACCGGTCCAAAACGGTCGCGCAAATTATTTTCGTAAACCAAAAGATCTTCTTCTTTAATAATATTATCCAGTTCTCTGTATAACACCAAACGTTCGGTCAAATTACTGATATAAGTATCCGGAATAAGTAATTGAAGATCGGTATCAACAACAGTTTCTTTTACGAACTGCCGCGAAAAAACCGATTTATCCGAAACGTTCCCGTCGGTTCCAACGGCTTCTTTGTACCAATTCTCTTCTTTTAATTCCTCAATCGCTTCATTCAAAATTTTCATGTAAGTATCAAAGCCCATGTCATTGATAAAACCACTTTGTTCGGCACCCAATAAATTCCCGGCACCGCGTATATCCAGGTCACGCATCGCAATTTGAAACCCGCTTCCCAGATCACTGAATTCTACAATAGCCTTTAGCCGCTTGCGTGCTTCGTCGGTCATGCTAATTTGAGGCGGTGCCAATAAATAGCAATACGCTTTTTTGTTACTTCGTCCAACACGTCCGCGCATTTGATGCAGATCACTTAAACCAAAATTTTGCGCGTCATTTATAATAATGGTGTTGGCATTGGTAATGTCTAATCCCGATTCAATAATAGTGGTGGCTACTAACACATCGTAATAGCCTTCCATAAAACCCAGCATCACATTCTCTAATTTATCGCCATCCATTTGTCCGTGTCCGATGGCCACTCTGGCATCGGGCACCAAACGTTGTATCATACCGGCCACTTCCGGGATATTACTCACACGATTATGCACAAAGAAAACCTGACCGCCCCGCCTTATTTCATTGGCAATAGCATCGCGGATCAATTCTTCACTAAAGGTATGCAATTCGGTTTGTACCGGATAGCGGTTGGGTGGGGGAGTGGATATGACCGATAGGTCGCGGGCGCCCATTAAACTGAATTGCAGTGTACGTGGAATAGGTGTAGCCGTAAGGGTTAACGTATCCACATTGGCCTTCATTAATTTTAGTTTATCTTTTACGCCAACACCAAATTTTTGTTCTTCGTCAATTATCAGCAAGCCCAGATCTTTAAATTGTACTTCTTTACTCGCCAAACGGTGGGTGCCAATAACAATATCCAGTTTACCGCTTTTTATTTTTTCAAAGATCTCTTTCTGTTCTTTATCGCTGCGGAAGCGGTTAATATAATCGATGTTGCATGGAAAACCGTGCAACCTTTCGGTAAAGGTTTTAAAATGCTGATAAGCTAAAATGGTTGTTGGCACAAGTACCGCCACTTGTTTACTCTCACAAACGGCTTTAAAAGCGGCGCGTATCGCGATCTCCGTTTTACCAAATCCTACATCACCGCACACCAAACGGTCCATAGGGTGCGGCTTTTGCATGTCTTTTTTTACATCAGCAGTAACTTTTATTTGATCGGGCGTGTCTTCGTAAATAAACGAGGCTTCCAATTCGTATTGTAAGTAATTATCTTTTGCAAAGGCGTAACCCGGTTGCGTTTTCCTACGGGCGTATAAATTAATGAGGTCGTAAGCTACTTCTTTTACTTTGCGTTTTGTTTTTTGTTTTAAGGTGTTCCATGTACTGCTTCCCAACTTATCAATGCGTGGTACTGTGGCTTCTTTACCGCTGTATTTACTAATGCGATGTAAGCTGTGAATGCTTACATAAAGCAGATCGTTATCTTTATATAACAAGCGCACTACCTCCTGTGTTTTTCCATTTACGGTTAATTTTTCGAGTCCTGCAAAACGGCCAATACCATGATCAATGTGGGTAACGTAATCGCCCGGATTTAAACTTAAGATCTCTTTAAAGGTGAGTGCCTGATCGGTTCGTTGTTTAAGATCTTTTAATTTGAAGCGGTGGTAGCGTTCAAAGATCTGATGATCGGTATAACAGGCAATTTTTGCTTCGTGATCAATAAATCCTTCGTGCAGATCGATGGGCACATAAGTGATCAACGATTCGGCCGTTCGGTGCTCTTTGGCCAGCATATCATTAAAAATAGCAAAGAGCCTGTTGGCCTGTTTGGTATTATCGGTCACAAAATAGTTCTGAT
>JBGASH010000166.1:0-6904 GCA_044229775.1 Bacteroidia bacterium | reverse complement strand
GTGTTGCGTCACTGGCACCTTGGCTTGTATATAATCCAACCTTTTCAACTCCTGTGCCGGCACCAACGCTTACAAAAGGGAGATACGCACCTCTTTTAGACCGTACTTCGTTTTTAGCAATATTTATCTCCTGTAATACAATGTTTAGTTCCTGGTTTTTTTGTAACGCAGAATCGATAAGAGAGATCAAATACGGGTCTTTAAAAAAGTCTTTCCATTTTGTTTTAGCCGAATTCAAACTGTCTTTTGAATTATTGAAACTTGAGGGAACACTTATGTTTTCTGTTTTACGACCAAAATAAGGTACACTGCATGCAGTGTATAATAGGATAATGAAAGTAGTTCCTAAGGCCTTATAGATTTTATTTCTACGCATTATTTTCATTTTCTATGGTTTGTGGAAAGTTGTCCATTTGGTGTACAAGATCTTCTGTTAACGAACTGTTGTCTTCGTTTTTAATAAGTTTTCTTCCATCGGCAAGCGATCCAAATATGTAATAGAGCCCAGGAACAATTACAACGCCAAAAAGAGTTCCAAAGAGCATACCGCCAAGAGCGGATGCGCCGATGGTACGATTGCCAATGGCGCCGGCACCATGTGCAAGTACCAGTGGGATCAAGCCGGCAATAAAGGCGAAGGATGTCATTAAGATGGGTCTGAATCTTACTTTAGCGCCTTCAATAGCTGCGTCAATTATCGAAGCGCCGTCCTGATGTTTTTTTACAGCAAACTCCACAATAAGCACAGCGTTCTTACCAAGTAAACCCACTAGCATCACTAAACCAACTTGTGCGTAAATATCATTTGAAAGACCAAGGCCTTTGATCATTAAAAATGATCCGAAAACACCGGCAGGTAATGAAAAAACAACAGCTAATGGTATGATAAAACTTTCGTATTGCGCAGCCAGAACAAAATACACAAAGACCAAAACAATAAGGAAGATGTAAACAGCCTCATTACCGCGTCGTGTTTCGTCGTATGACAACGCTGCCCAATCAATATCAAACCCATTAGGTAAAGTTTTTGCGGCAACTTCTTTAACGGCATTTATCGCTTCACCGCTACTAAATCCTTTAGCCGGACCACCTCTGATAGCCGCCGTATTGTACATGTTATAGCGGTTTATTTCATTGGCCCCTTGCTTTTTTTTGATCCTCATGAATGATGAGAAGGGAACCATTTCATTACGATCATTTTTCACATATAAATTCATAATATCAGTTGGCAACTTTCTGAATTCGGGAGAGGCCTGCACAAAAACCTTGAAAAAGCGTTGGTATTTAATGAATCCAAGTTCATACGTGCTTCCTACAAAAATGGAAAGAGTGTTCATGGCATTTCCAATAGTTACGCCTTTTTGCATAGCAGCCTGATTGTCTATTTCAATTTCATATTGCGGATAATTGGCGCTGAAAAAAGTGAATAATCCGGTTAATTCTTTACGCTTTTTTAAGGCAGTCATAAAATCGGTGGTCACTTTTTCTAATTGTTTGTAATCACCGCTATTGGTTTTATCCAGTAATTGTAAGGCAAACCCACCGGCCGCGCCAAAGCCTGGTACTGCAGGCGGGTCAAAAAATTCAATGGTAGCGCCTGGAATCTCTTTTGCTTTTTGTTCAAGCTCTTCAATGATCTGGCTTACGGTGTGTTTTCGTTCCGACCATGGCTTTAGGTTGATCAAACAAGTTCCTGCGTTTGATCCTCTGCCTTCCGTTAATACTTCGTATCCCGCTATAGAAGAAACGGATTTTACACCATCTACCATATTAATTATTTCAACTAATTTATTTGAAAGGTCGTTCGTTCTTTCTAAAGTTGAACCCGGAGGAGTTTGAATAATTGCGTAAAGCATACCCTGATCTTCACTTGGAATAAAACCCGAGGGTAGGTTAGAGCTTATGCCAACTATTCCTAAAGCAAAAACGGCAAACAAGCCAATAGTGATGAGCTTACGGTGCGCTATCGATCTTAAGAGCCCCACATATTTTCCGGTGAGTTTTTCAAAACCTTTATTAAAACTATCAAGCAATCGGTTCATCCATGTTTTCTTTCTGGGTTTTCCATGGTTGTTTTTTAAGATTATGGCGCAAAGAACCGGTGTTACGGTTAACGCTATAACACCTGATAGAACGATAGAAGCCGCCATGGTAATTGAGAACTGTCGGTAAAACGTACCAACGGGTCCTGTCATAAACGATACAGGAACAAATACAGAAACCATTAGTAAGGTAATGGCAATAACAGCTCCACTGATCTCTCCAATAACTTTTCGCACGGCGTTATAGGGCGATAGGTGTTCTTCTTCCATTTTGGCATGCACCGCTTCTACTACAACTATAGCGTCGTCCACCACAATTCCAATGGCAAGTACCAAAGCAAACAACGTAACCATGTTAATGGTGAGCCCAAAAAGTTGCATACAAAAGAAAGCGCCAACGAGTGATATGGGAACCGCTAGTGTTGGAATAAGCGTAGAGCGCCAGTCGCCTAAAAAAATAAATACTACTAAAGCCACCAATATAAATGCGTCTCTTAAAGTGTGTAACACATTTTCGATAGATGCGTCAAGAAAATTAAGGAAATGTTTTTTTTAACTCTTCAAGTTCAACTTTTACTTTTTTTATCACTTCGCTGGCATTACTTCCATAGGTTTGTTTTAGAACGAGAGCGGCAGAGGGATTTCCATTCATGTTGGAATAAATGTCGTAATATTCGCTTCCTAAGGAAACGGTAGCCACATCTTTTAAACGGAGGTTCTCGCCGTTTGGATTTGATCTTATGATAACATTCTCATATTGCTTTGGGTCGTTAAAACGATCGGTATAAGTTAAAACATATTCTAACGCTTCCGCTTCTTTGCTATCTCCTCTTCCAATTCGACCGGGCTTGCCAATAATACTTTGATCACTCAATGCTTCCATTACTTCATCGGGCGAAACATTATAAGCACGCATACGATCAGGGTTTAACCAGATGCGCATGGCGTACTGACGGCTGCCCAAAATTCTTACTTGCCCAATTCCGTTGATGCGTTGTAGTTCAGGCACCATGTTTACCCCTGCGTAATTGAATAAAAATTTCATGTTGGCGTTCTTATCTTTACTATAGAGGTTAATGTACATAAGCATGCTTGGAATTACGGGCGTTATTACCACACCTTCGCGTTGAACGAGGATCGGTAATCTATTAGTAACCTGTTGAACCCTGTTTGATACTTGTACCAAAGCCTGATTAATATCCGTTCCAGGATTGAAAACAACTTGTATGTTGGCCTCTCCGGCACTGGTGGCATCAGAGGTCATGTATCTCATGCCCCACGCGCCATTAATAGATTGTTCTAATGGAATGATAACCGACTCGGCCAATGATTTTGCACTGGCTCCGGGGTAGGAGGCACTTACCATTACAACCGGTGGAGCCACTTCCGGAAATTGTGATGTGGGCAGCGACTTAATTGCCAATCCGCCAAGAAATAAAATTACCAGTGATATCACTATGGCGAGTACAGGTCTTTGAATGAATTTATTGAACATAACAGTTAGTTTAAATTTTATATTACTCTACGTACACTTTTAATTTTGGAAGAACGGTTTTCGGATCTTCATACTTATAGGTTATCTTTTCGTTATCCTTTACTTTACGTATCCCTTCAAGAAGTATTCTTTCGTTTTCTGTTACCCCATTTTTAAGAATGTACAGATCCGGTATCTCGGATGCGATGTTTACCTCTCTTGAATGAACCACATTGTTCTTATCCACAACAAATACATATTTTTTTTCCAGTATTTCGAAAGTGGCTTTCTGCGGAATGATGATGGCATTCTTGACCTGAATGGTCATTTCTATATTTCCGGTTTCACCGTGCCTTAAAAGGCCCTTTGGATTTGGAAATGTGGCTCTGAAGGCAATGTTACCTGTTTCGTTATTGAAGTCGGCCTCAATAGTTTTTACAACACCCGGATATTCGAAAAGTTGGTTGTTAGCCATAAGCAGGTTTACCTTTAACATATTCTCTTCTGTAGCATTTGTTTTATAATTTAAATATTCGGCCTCCGGAACATTAAAATACACCCACATTTCACTGTTGTCTGAAAGAGTAGTAAGAAGATCTCCTTCGTTTACCAGGCTGCCAAGTCGTACCTGAAAATGGTCCATAATACCATCAAAGGGAGCTTTGATCTCAGTAAATTGTAAATGTGTTTCGGCCAAAGCCAACTCCGCTTTTGCTTTGTCTAATTTGGCCTTAGCTAAAGCTAATTCGTTGGGCGAAACAACATTTTTCTCCGAAAGTTGTTTGGTGTTTTGATATTCAATGTCAGCAAAGTTAGCCTCGGCTTGCGCTTTTTGGAGCTCAGCGTTATATATCAAAGCCATGATCTGAAACATGAGTTGTCCTTTTTTTACAAATTGACCTTCGTCAACATAAATTTTCTGTAAGTAACCTTTTTCTAACGCTCTTAATTCAATGTGCTGAATTGAACGAATTTGACATACATATTCTCTGGTTAGGGTGGTGTCGGTTTTTAATGGACTTGTAACCAGGAACTGGATATCTTCTTCTTTTTCTTCTTTTTTTGACCTACAGCTGCCGTTTAGCAGTAAGGCAAATAAACTTAGGAACACGAGATTCTTTTTCATAACAAATAATTTTTGTTGCGTATTTTTTAATGTTTAATTTATCATTGTTTCATGGTGCTAAGCTCCCCGGAAAACCTAAGATCACTTTTAGGACTATCACTCATTTTTTGTAGTATAATTGCTACAGGTATGGTTCTCTGAGTGGGAGTTTAAATAGTTATTTTAGTAATATAGAAGCGTAGGGTTTGTGAAATAAAGGTTTTGCCTTTAAGATCATTACCGCTTTCTGTGGATTGAAAGGGCATTTATTACTCTTTCGGTCCTTTTAAAAAGCAGCATCTACTCTTCTTTTGGTTAAGGAAGAAAAACACCCGGTTTTATGCGAGTGAATTTTTGGCTAAGATCAAATTCTCAGAATTGACAAGGATAAATGCTTCCGTAAGGATAAATGGAAGTTGACGGATTCAAGAAAGGCGTTGGTTCTTGAAAGAGATGTTTTATTTAATATAAAAGAGTATAAAGTTCTTAGTAGAACCAAAGGGGGGTGTTTAGAAATGTTGTCTTCATCATTGGAATTCTCTTCGCAGATCTCTGTAGTTGTACATTGACGATTTTCGGTACCTTTAATAATATCAGGACCTTTTCTTCTTTTCATGATACTTGAAAAGTGCGATCTGATGTTAGAGTTGTTTTGTTTTGTGTTTAAGGAAGAAATGAGGCCAATGTTAACAAACAAAAGTCTGAGGATAAATGTCAGGCAAATAAGTAATGATGTAATTGTTTTAACGCGGGTTAACATTATTGGGCACTTTAACGGTACGAAAATACTACAACAAAGCTTATGAATACTACAGATCAGTTAAAATTAACATTTTTTAAATTTAGAATTTCAAACATGAGCGCATGTTATCTAAGCCGTTGGCGCGGTCCTGATAGCTATCAGGACCGCGCTAACCGGATTACGCTTATACTATACAGGGCTGGATAAAAGTAGTTAACTCAAGTAACCTCAAAGAAAACTTTGACATGGGTAAAGACGGCGAGGCAAGTAATTTATATGGCGTACCGCAGTGCTTTTTATGCTCAAGCACCATTGCACACCAGTACATATTCGCGCGGATTTTTAATCCGTGCCTTAGCAATAAACTTGCAATTCACACGTTCGCGCGGTCCCGATAGCTATCGGGGTATAACACGCGTTCGCGCGGTCCCGATAGCTATCGGGGTGCAATCCGTGCCTTATCAATAAACTTGCAATTCGGTCCTCCCATGTAGTATATTTGTTCCATGTCAACAAAATACAAAGCTGTATACGCCGGTAAAGCTTATTTTATCACCATTACAACCGTTAATTGGGTAGAACTTTTTACGCGATTAAGTTTGCGCTATATAATTACAAATTCGTTGAATTATTGCTGTAAAGAAAAAGGTCTTGAAATTTATGCCTATTGTTTAATGCCAAGCCACTTGCATTTAATGTGTCGTGCTCAGGATGATGATGAAAAATTGTCGGATATAATCAGAGATTTTAAAAAATTCACATCGAAGAAAATTATACAAAAAGTAATCGAAGGACCTGAAAGTCGTCGAGAATGGTTGCTGGAAATGTTCGAAAAGGCATGTGCACATTTGAAACGTGATCAACAATACAAAGTATGGCAAGATGGGTATCACGCCGAGATTCTGGAAAGCGAGAAGTTTGTACATCAAAAATTGAACTATATACATATGAATCCCGTTATAGATAAAATTGTAGACAGTCCTGAACTTTATATGTTCAGTTCGGTAAGAAATTATAATGGATTGGATTCGATGGTGGAGGACGTTGTAATTTTACCACCGAAATTGATCACGTATAATTGACAGAAAGATTTACTAGAAGAATTGGGGGGTGATGGGATTACAAAACGCACGGATTGCAAATCCGCGCGAACGGGGGCTGCAGCTGGCCCTAATAGTAAATAGATGAAAACAAAACTCTTAATATTTTTTGCTTGTGTTTCATTAAACAAAATTGATAAAGAAATTTTACATCAGGATTATAAAGCAATTTCGTTTTTAATAAAGGAAATATTTAATCCTGATTCAAAAATAATTTATGTAAAAGGAAATTGTACTAATTCAAAATTCCCTACTGTATTGAATTACCCTTTATGTGATTCTTTGAATAGTAATAATGTTGGGGGTAACAATTTGTTTGAACTTAACAAAAAACAGTATTTGTTTAACATTGATAGCTTATCAAAAGCACTTAAGGGATACGTTAAAATACAAAAAGCAGCTAAAATAAAATTTCCATATATTGAGTTCAATAAACCTTCA
>JBGASH010000165.1:0-6996 GCA_044229775.1 Bacteroidia bacterium | reverse complement strand
TCAATCCCCGGTGGAACAACATAAACCGAACTTTCTTTTTTGCTCGTATAACTTTTAAAAAACACGAAACAAGGGTTTAGTCCCAAATTATTCACAAACGAATTATCGGAAACGGTTGCAAAGCCCCGGTGGATGGTAGTTTTATGCGAAGTAGTGCCGCGCGCGCCAAAGACCAGATACGTTGCTACTAATAGAAAGCCGATTATTTTAAAAGATAATTTGTGGCCGGTAAATTCTTTAGCATCCTCTTTCAATTGATAACGAAAACCCTTAAGCAAAATAAACGACACAAAGTAAGTGGCGGCGAACAAGATCAGGTAACCCCAATAACCAAAACTCGAAAAGATCAATCCCACCATCATGCCCGGCGAATTGCCCCATAAAAAAGCGTTCTTAGAAATAACCGAACCAAATTGTTTGTAATACGGAATATTGGCGCAGATCACTAATTCGATGATAAAAATTTCGATCAGCAACAAATAATATACTAATGTAAATAGTCCGTTCTTTTGTTGGATGAAAGAGGCCAGCGTTAAGAGGACAAAAGGAATTAATAAGATGTAACACAAGATCACGTTATCAAAACGCAGGCCGGCTAAAAAAGCATCACCAATGTGTTCTAAAGTAGCTCCGCCGGGATGATTGGCCCAATAAAAAACGCAACGGAGTAAAAAGAACAGGGCTATATGCGAGAACCAGATCTTAAAAAGAAATTTAAAGTGCGATTGCGACAGATATCTTACAAAGGACATTTTTAATTTTGGCCTAAAAGGTCTTTAGCGTTTTTAATAGCCGAGGTAGTAGGGTTTCCGGTACTAAGCATTTTGGCGATCTCAACAATACGTTCGTCTTTTTTCAATTCTTTGATATACGATGTGGTTTTATTTTTGCCGTCCTCTTTGTAAACAAAAAGATGGAAATTCCCTTTGCTGGCAATTTGCGGTAAGTGGGTAATGCTGATCACTTGCATTTTATTTCCCATGCGCAATAATATTTGTCCGATCTTATCGGCCACATCGCCGCTTACGCCTGTATCGATCTCATCAAAAATAATAGTAGGCAAACTTTTTTTAGTGGCCAGCAAGGCTTTTAAACTGAGCATGAGTCGCGATAACTCGCCGCCTGATGCTACTTTATGCAAGGGTTTAAAATCAATGCCTTTGTTTGCCGAAAATAAAAATGCTACCGAATCGATACCGGTAGTTAATAGTTCAGTACCCGAGGTAATTTCAATTTTAAAATTGGCATTGGGCATTGACAGGCTCGATAGGGTTGTTTTAATTTCTTTTTCTATGGCAGAGGTACTGGCTTTTCTTTTTTTGCTGAGGTCGGCCGCCATTTGCTGAAGTTCTTTGGTAAGAATGCCGATCTCTTTATTCAGTTTTTCAATTTCTTTTTCGAGTGATCCGAACTGTTTTAGTTTTTCTTCGATCTCGCTATATATTTTTTGAAGTTCCTCAATGGAAGTTACGTTGTGCTTTTTAAGAAGGCGGTTAAGCCGGTCGAGCTGCCCATTCACTTCTTCCAGTTTTTTTGGATCAAAAGTTACTTTACTTTCGGTGTTCTCCAGTTCATTTCCCAGATCTTTGGCTTCAATATATAAAGCGTTAGCCCTTTCTAAAAGGGCGTTATACGAATGACCGAATTTGGATAACTGATTTAATTGTTGTTTAATTTGGGCGAGGTAAGATAGTAGATTGATATCGCCATCCTGAATTAAATTGGCGGCCCGCGATAAATTGGTTTTTATGAATTCGGCATTTTCGAGCGTGCTGCTTTCTTCTTCCAGTTGTTTTAAGTCGGCCGGATTTAAATTAGCCTCCTCCAATTCATTAAACAAGAACTGATAATAGTCGAGGTCTTTTTTAGCCTGTAATTCTTGCGCTTCCAGATCGGCTAATCCTTTTTTCTTGTGGTTTAGGTTCTGAAATTGTTTTTTGTATTGCAAAAATAAGCTTTGTGTTCCTGCAAAAGAATCTAAAACATCAAACTGAAAACCGGTTTCGTTCAACATCAAAGTTTGATGTTGCGAGTGTACATCAATTAATTTTTCGGCCAGCTGTTTTAAAACCGTTAACCCGGCCGGGGAATCATTAATAAAGGCGCGCGATTTACCTTCGGGATTTACTTCACGCCGCAATATGGTACTTTCGGCAAAATCCAATTCGTGGGCTTTAAAAAAATCCTCGAGGTTATAATTACCTATGGTAAACTCGGCCTCAACTATGCATTTTTTTGTCTTATCCTGTAAAGTACTTACGTCGGCCCGGGCGCCTAAAACAAGGGATAGGGCCTCTAAAAAAATGGATTTCCCGGCCCCGGTTTCGCCGGTTACAATGGTCAAATTAGAGGGAAAATTAACGTTAACCTCCTCAATGAGGGCATAATTACTAATATGTAAGCTCTTGAGCATTACCAGGCTAAAATTGCGAATAATAGTGGATTTTAGGGACTTAAATGGCTTTAAATTTTCAACAGTTTAGGCTCATATTCACTCATTATTAACTATGTTTTACTCAATTGTTGTTAAATAGGGGTGGTTTTAGTGTAACCACTATACCGTTTTAGCGTATTACTAAATATATAATTTAAAAACCTTGCTATGCGCCAGTTAAAAATAACCAAACAGATCACCAATCGCGAAACCGCTTCGCTTGATATGTATTTACAAGATATCGGAAAAGTTGAATTGATAACGGCCGATGAGGAAGTAGATCTGGCGCGCAAAATAAAAATGGGCGATCAACGAGCCTTAGATAAATTGGTTAAAGCCAACCTGCGCTTTGTGGTGTCGGTTTCTAAACAATACCAAAACCAGGGTTTAAGTTTACCCGACCTTATTAATGAAGGAAATTTAGGTTTAATAAAAGCGGCTCAGCGTTTTGATGAAACCCGCGGGTTTAAATTTATTTCGTATGCTGTATGGTGGATCCGTCAAAGTATTCTGCAGGCTTTAGCCGAGCAGTCGCGCATTGTGCGCTTACCTTTGAATAAGATCGGCGCCATTAATAAAATAAATAAAACTTTTTCAAAGCTGGAACAAGATCTGGAGCGTGAACCTAGTCATGATGAATTAGCCACGGCATTAGATATGTTGCCTTCAGATATTTTAGATACTATGAAAAACAACAGTCGCCACATGAGTATGGATGCACCTTTAAGCACCGGCGAAGAAGGCGGTAACATGTACGATCTGTTAGAGAATAAAGATGTATTGAGTCCGGATAAAGAATTAATAAGCGATAGCTTACGTAAGGAAATTGAAAGGGCTTTATCAACTTTAACAGGAAGAGAAGCGGATGTTGTAAAATTATATTTTGGATTAGCGGGCGGACACGCGCATTCTCTGGAAGAGATAGGCGAGAAATTTGAATTAACACGCGAACGTGTTCGTCAGATCAAAGAAAAAGCGGTGCGTCGTTTAAAACATGGCTCGCGTAGCAAATTATTGAAAGCATACTTAGGATAAAACACACCTATCTGTATATTTTGTGGAACCACGCTTGGGGTAAGGCGTGGTTTCTTTATTGGAGGAATTCTACCTCTATTCCAGCTTTATATTTTTTGATGAATTATCCAATATTAATAATTCCGTGTTTCGGGTTATTGATCTTTCAAAAGGAATCCCATTCATAATAAAGAAAACAACCCGAAATAATTAACCCGAAACAGAACACTAATTCATTATTAAAATGCTGATTATCAACAATATAATATTCTTCCGTATGGAATAAACAATTTCCCACCATCTAAATATCAAAACCCACCAACGCTGAAGCTTCGGTGGATAAAACAAAATAATATGAAACTCTCAAACATTTTAATTGCAGCTTTAGTTACTACATGTTTAGCAACATCTGCACAGGTGGATTCAAAAAATAAGAACGATAAACCTAAGACCGAAAAAAAGGTAAAGAAGAAAAAATCGGAACCAAAAGAATGCAAAGCTAAAGTGGAGCCTATCACACAAATTAAACCTGATAGCGAAACTCGCCATTCTTGTCCTGCTTGCGGTAGAGGATAAATTAATTAAGAATGCAGAATTAAGAATTAAGAATGAAAATTTCAAAGATCATACTGGCGACTTTAGTTTTAGCTTCCTTAAACGGTGCGGCTCAAAATGATAAACCCATTGGTTGTGGAAAAAAACCGGTGAAAGAAAATGGCAAAAAGCCGACAAAAGAGCCGGTTGTTAAAAAACGATTCTTTGCCAAAAGCGCAGATCAAACAACGTCCCGATCACTGCATGAAATGCGGTAGAGGATGATTTAATTAAGAATTAAGAATGCAGAATTAAGAATTAAAAACAAGCATCATGAAATTACCACAAATAGTATTAGGCGCTTTACTAATGGCATCAATGAGTGCCGCCGCCCAAAGAACCCAACGGCCCGAAGAAAAACGTCAGGCAAAAGAGACCCACGAAAAAGAAGCGAAGAAGGAAACCAAGACTTCTTCAAAAAAATCTCAAAAGAAAAATGCTACGCCTACCTTCACCAAAACCATTAGCGGCGAATATTGTCCGCCATGTGGAATGGGATAGAAGGATTTACGATTTTAGACATACGACATACGATTTATCCCAAATCAATCCTAAATCGTACATTGTACATCGTATATCGTACATCGTAAATTCGTATATTCGTTATCGGTTGTAATTCTTCATTATGAAACCACTCGTTGGACTGTCGTTAATGCATGAGCCTGAATTTTTACAGGCGGCTTTGCCCTTGTTTCAAAACAGCGAAGTAGATTGTGTGGAATGGTCGTTTGATACGATACGAAATGAAAAGTTTAAACCCGACTGGCTGCACCAATTACTTAAAACGTATTCCGAAAATAGCCGCCTCATCGGACATGGTGTTAAGTTTTCGATCTTCGACGCGATTTGGACCAAGCGCCAGGATAAATGGCTCGCTGATCTTAAAAAGGAAGTAAAGAAATACCATTACAATCATATCACCGAACATTTCGGTTTTATGAGTAATAACGATTTTCATAAGGGAACCCCCTTGCCGGTGCCGCTTGGTAAAAACACCTTACAAATTGGTCGCGACCGTTTGTTGCGTTTACAAGATGCCGCGCAGTTGCCGGTGGGAATTGAAAATTTACCTTTTTCCTTCAATATAACGGATGTAAAACAGCAAGGCGAATTTTTAGAAAAATTAATTGCGCCCATTAATGGCTTTATCATTTTGGATCTTCACAATATTTTTTGTCAGGCTAAAAATTTTAAGGTAAATATTCACGAACTCATCACGCTTTATCCTTTGCACAAAGTGAAAGAAATTCATTTATCGGGTGGCAGTTGGCAAAATTCGGTTTACACTAAAAATATTAAAAAAGTAAGACGCGATACCCACGATGAGCGGGTGCCTACTGAATTATTTACGGTGCTCGAAGAAACATTAACAAAATGCCCCCATGTGGAGTACGTTATCTTTGAACGTTTAGGGCATACGCTTGGCGACCCCAACGAACAAGCACAATTCAGAAAAGATTTTTTGAAGATCAAAAAAATAGTGAGTAAGATCCCGGAGAGTAAATTTAAAAAAGCCACATACGGTTCAAAAAATAAAATAGCGAAAATTAAAGCGTTGAGTGATAAAAAACTGAACGAAGAACAAAAAACGATCTTAAAAGCGATTAAAACCGTTGATGATCCTTATAAAGTTCTTAAAAGCATAAAAGAAAAAAATTTAAAAAATTGGAAAGTCGAAACTTGGAATCCCTCTATGGTTGAAACAGCTATGGCTTTAATTCGTAAGTGGGGGTAAATTCTTACTTCCTATACTTACTCCTTATACTTACTCCTTATTCTTCGTATCCACCACAATCGTCACCGGCCCATCGTTTATTAATTCCACTTTCATATCGGCGCCAAAAATGCCGGTAGCGCAGGGTTTCCCCAAATCAATAGTTAGTTTTTTAATAAAACTTTCGTAAAGGGGAATGGCTTTTTCGGGTCGGGCCGCTTTTATGAACGAAGGACGATTTCCTTTTTTGGTAGAGGCGTGTAAGGTAAACTGACTTATCAATAATATTTCGCCGTTAATTTCTTTTACCGATAAATTCATTTTTCCATCGGCATCCGAAAAAATGCGCATCTGTGTTATCTTTCCTATTAACCAATCCACATCACTTTCATCATCGGCATCTTCTATGCCCAACAAAACCAGCAATCCTTTACCAATAGAAGAATGCATCGACCCTTCAATCGTAACGGAGGCTTTGCTTACTCTTTGAATAACTGTTTTCATATTCTATTGGGCCACTAAGGCACAAAGTCGCTAAGAGTTTTAATACTTAACTTTGCGTCCGCCGTAGGCGGATTGCGTCTTTGTGGCATCTTCAGAAATTTTCCTTAAATTTACACTAATAAAATTAACCAATTAGCGCTATGAAAAAATTCTGGATGATCGCTTTATTTGCAATAGTATTTACTTCCTGCAAAAAAGATAAAAAGACCGAAGAACCAACGCCTGATCCAACACCGGTTAGTACTTGTCCGCCCTCTACCTGCACCACACCTGATACGGTTTGGACACCAAGCGGTTCAGGACCATATTTAAAATTCGTTTTTATATTCGATTCCATGCAAACCCGTTTAAATAATGTTGGTCAGCCTTCTGTTATTCCTCCGGGTAACGCGGCCTTTTCGCCCATCTTCAGAAAAATGAGCGCGCATTATATTGAATTAGCGCCGGGCGATCTTACACCGGTTGGTGGCGGAAAAGTATTATACAAAGCGCCCGAAATTGGAACCGCCTGTACAGGAACTAACGGTATCACCTACTGCCAATCGGTAGTTGTAAAAGACAGCGGGGTGTTTTTTTCTATCCCAATTGCATCGGTTACACCCGGAAGTTATAAATGGTTACGTGTTTCTTTAGCCTATCAAAATTACGACATTGCCTATAAATATGCGGCTTGCGGTTCTACGCAGTGGGGCACCATCGCTTCTTTTTTAGGTTTTAATACTTATGTAAAAGAGTA
>JBGASH010000164.1:0-7023 GCA_044229775.1 Bacteroidia bacterium | reverse complement strand
AGCGTTTAATGGCAAGTAAAGAAGAGGTAGAGGAAGAAGCATAATCCGATTTACGATGTACGATATAAGACGTACGATTTGATATACTAAATTAAAACCCCGACAGAAATGTTGGGGTTTTATGTTTCAATAGAAAATGACAGAAGCTCAGGAATATTTTCACCTTGTAGGTAAATCGGTTAAAGGTGGTAATGCTGCCAAAACATTTGGCCACGAAAGTTACGCCATTGGTAAAAAACCATTTATGTTCTTACATGATAACGATGCTGTGGTCTTTAAGCTGATTGGTAAACTTAACACAGAAGCTATGTCGTTGAAAGGAGCAAAATATTTTGATCCCATGGGCAATGGGAAAGGCATGAGTAATTGGGTGGTGCTTTCCTATAAACATAAAGCGCACTGGGAATTTTACGCCAAAGAAGCTTTTAAAATTGTAAAAAAAGAAATTAAATCATGAATTATAAAGTAATTATTACCGGCGCCACCGGTATGGTGGGCGAAGGTGTTTTACTGCAATGTCTGGCACATCCACAAATTTCGGAAGTGTTAAGCGTGAGCAGAAAAAGTAATGGAATGACGCACCCTAAATTGAAAGAATATTTAGTACCGGATTTTTTGGGTTTGAAGGAAGCAGATGAAAATTTAAAAGGTTACGACGCTTGTTTTTTCTGCGCCGGTGTGAGTAGTATTGGCATGAAAGAGCCGGAATACACTCGTATGACATTTGATACTACCATTCATTTTGCAAAAGTTTTGTTAAGCCAAAATCCACAAATGACATTTATTTACGTAAGCGGAAAGTCTACAGATGGTAGTGAAAAAGGAAGGATTATGTGGGCAAGGGTAAAAGGAAGAACAGAGAACTCATTGGCAAAAATGCCATTTAAGAAAGTATATAATTTTCGTCCTGGTTTTATGAAACTCACACCCGGACAAAAAAATGCCTTACCAGCCTATAAATACGTGGGGTGGATGTTTCCAATCCTAAAAGTGTTGGCGCCGAGTAGCACAAGTACTCTGGTGCAGGTAGGACAAGCTATGATTCACTGCTTAATTAAAGGTTATGATAAGCAGGTGTTGGAGGTAAAGGATATTAATAAGTTGGGTGATATTAAAGAATAACGAGATAGCTCTAATAGAGTTGAACGATATATAATAAGACAGACCTCATTTTTTTTGCGTTCCAAAAGGAGAAGTCGCGTAATCTTAAAGTGGTTCAGGAATCATCATAATCTGAATAAAACGGCAAAAATTATTCTGTTCTCTTGTTTTACAAGATCAGGTTTCCAGTCTGGGGGTAGTGGTGTAGTGGCATAACCTGTTGGTGATGTTACACCACCGTGACCGGCAAAATAGGGAACGCTCGATTCGCGATGCACATATTCTAATCTGAATTCTATACTTTGGTTAGGTAACCAGCAAATATTAGTTGAGCAGTCCCATCCTTGAAATTTATCACCCGGATTAGCACTGAAAGGATGTGTTCCTTCAGTAACAGTTGGATTATTCGGATTTGGCAATGGACTTGCATCGCCTGTTGGGTAGAGCACAAGGTATCTTCCGGGGTTTGTCATAACTCCGCCACCAACAGTCCACGCTAATTTATTTTTGCAAAACCAAACACGGTTATAGAACATTCCGCTAATAAAATTTTGGGTAGGAGTAATAGAGTCACCATGAAATGATCTTACACCCGCGCCATTTTCAAAACCAATGTCACCAGTTATAGAAAATGCTATTTTACTAATTCCCTTAGATTTTGGGCGGTTAAGATACCTTACCAATAAGCTATTGTCCGAATGAAACCTACTTCTTCCCGGTAAACCGGCTGCATCTGTGCCGTAATAATCATTGGTCAATAGTTTAATATTTTCATTAGGGCACCAGGTAATATTCATTCCCGCTCCAGGGTTTGTATTGAATTTTCCGTAACTCTGCCAGCCATTGATAAGCCAAGGTTCAATTTTTAATTTTTTTGTCGGGAATATCTGGATGCGCATGCCATTAAAGAACCAGGGGGTATTGTCGGAGGTAAATGAAGCCTGGTATTCCCAGTTCTCTACCTGAAAATAGGAATTCAAACCTATATAAGACATGAACATTCCGAAATCAACATTTATTCCATACCATTTTTTAAAATGATATCCGGCATAAGCTTCGCTTAAATACCGGTATACATTCGCAAGGTTGTACTGACCTCGGTAAGGACTATAGTCATTTCTTGGAACCACTACTGATCTTGTGCCAAATTGAGTGGTGATTTTTGCCCTTGCTCCTTGATAATTGAATTCTCCTCCTAAACTAGCGAAAGAAATTTCCATTTCATTATTTCTGGCCAAAGCAGTTGAACCAACAACGGTATTATCTATGGGGTTGGCAAAGGAGTAGGTGTAATTTCCATCCAGCATTATGTTACCTGTGAAGTATTTTCCTTTCAAAACAGATGAATCTCTTCTATCAGATCCGTTTTGCCAAGTCATGTCCATTCCTTCCAATGGAATTTTTTCCTTTGCTAAGGAGAAATTTTGGGCATAACTTGTAATAGATACACAGAATAAGATCAGAGAGTAAAAAACGGTTTTCATGTTATTTAGATTTAGTTTTGTTTAACAAATAATTAATTTTAAAGGTATTGTGAAAACTATCAAAGTCCGAGGCGTCATTGGTTTTGAACAGGGCATCCATAAGATCATAGAGTGAGTCGTTCTTTGGGAACGCCAATTTAATATTATTAACTGTTAATGGAATCAGTACTTCATAACCATTTTGGCAAAAAAAGTATTTTTTAACTGTGATCGTTTCTTTGTTCCGACGTTCAGTTTCTTTAATTGAAAAGATCCAAATTGCTGACCTTTCCTCTAAAATATATGAAACTCTATTCTGAAAACGAACAAGTGGTTGGTCGCAATTTTGAACAGCGTAAATGCTATCCTTAAATAGTTTTATTTTCTGGCCTTTATATTTTAAAGATACATAAGCTCCGCTGAATGTTTCGTGAAGCTTGATCTTTTGATGTTCGCTGCAGTTGCATGAAAAACTCATTTTATTATCTCGGTAGTCGGAGAATGTCATGTATATACCACTTTGGCTTTGCTGTGCCATAAAAGCTGTGGTGATTAAGAGTGAAGTGAAAAGCAGTTGTGTCGTTCTCATTTTTTATTGCTATTAAAAGCGCCATTAACAAGGATACAAGGGATTGTTATCGGTGTGCTGATTGTATTTATTTTCTGGTATTGTTTTAGACAATATACTCCCATGTCAAGGACCCTTGAATAAATTGTGTTAAATAAATATTTTTGAATTATCTTTTTCCTATGAACCTGTATCCAACTCCCGATTCGGTTATAAGGTGACCTGGTCGGTTGGGATCGTCTTCGATCTTTTTTCTTAATTGTGCAATGTAAACTCGTAAATACTGCGATTCATTAACATGTCCAGGCCCCCATACCTGTTTTAATAAATAATGATGTGTTAAAACTTTTCCTTCGTTTTTTGCGAACAAAGAAAGCAATGTGTATTCGGTTGAAGTTAAATGAATGATTTCGTTTTTCTTTTTTACAATTCTGTTAATGAGATCAATTTGCAGATCGTCATAGTCCAATAATGAAGCATTTATTTCGTTGGTATTGTGACGCAACGAAGCACGTACTCGTGCAATTAGTTCGCCTGTACGAAACGGTTTTATTAAATAATCGTTAGCGCCGTTGTCAAGCGCCATTACAATATCTTCTTCGCTGCTTTGAACGGAAAGAACGATGATGGGTTTAAAATACCATTCGCGTAATTTTTTTAGAACATTATGCCCGCTATCATCAGGTAAACCGAGATCCAGAATAATAAGATCGGGGGGGTGATTCGCGGCCATTAACAATCCTTCTTTGGCAGTACTTGCCTCTTTCATAATAAATTCGTTGCTCTGTAATGTTATTTCCAGCAGTTTGCGGATCTGAGCTTCATCATCAATCACTAATATTTCGGTATTATTCATTTTTTCCAGTATTTAAATAAGAGGTTTCAACAGGGATCTGAATTTTAAATAAGGCACCACCTGTTGCTACATTTGATAAAGAAATGGTTCCTCCGTGAGCTTCAACAAATCCTTTAACGATGGATAATCCTAGGCCTGTTCCTCCGGTTTTTGAATTCTTTAGCCTGTAAAATTTATCAAACACCTTCGATATTTCGTCTTTTGGAAAACCTTTTCCGTCATCTTCAATGTAAATCATTATTTTTTCAGGAAGACCCTGCGTTGTTCCTTCAAAATATTTGTGAATTCCAACCCTAATGCGAATGATCGAATTATCGTGGGTATAAATGGCAGCATTGTTGATCAGATTTTTCAGTACCTGCTGCATTAAACCGTAATCAAGCCTTACTAAAGGAAAATTTTCGGGAATACTTATTTTAACTTTATGGTGTTTCAAAACGTCATCCAATTGATTAACTACAGAATGTACAAGTTCTTGTACATCGCACCAATCTTTTTTATGTTGAATGATGCCCGATTCAAGTCGCGACATATTCAAGAGGTTTTCTACCTGCTGATTAAGTCGCAGGGAGGCTTTTGATATTTCTGAGAGTAGTTTTATTTTATTTTCGTTCGTTATTTTATTATTATCGTTTAATAGATTGTCACTAGCGCCTATTATAGTTGCAATAGGAGTGCGTAGTTCATGAGAAAGAGAATTTAGTAAAGTATTATATAACTTTATGGTGTTTGCTTTAGCTTCTTCTTCGCGGGCAACTTTGGCTATTTGCCTTATTTTATATGTTAGTACTGCGCTTACCGAGGCTATAACAAAATACATTGAAAACATGATGATATCTTCAACCTTATCAATGTAAAATGTGAATTTTGGCGGAATAAAGAAAAAGTCCCACATTAAAGCACTAAGCAATGCGGCTAACAATACCGGAAAAATGTCGAAAAGGGTGGCAATGATTGAAACGGTGACAAACAACACAAAGGCAGCCACTCTATAACCAAAAAAATCTGAAAAAATGTAGCAAAGTGCCACCATACCACCTACCAATAATATTACTATTAGGTACTGTGTTGACTTTTCTATTTTATGTCCAATAAAATTTTTCACCAGAATATTAATTGAGAACAAAGTTAGGCAGGAGGATATAAATACGACATAAAAAATATAAGTAAAAGTATAAAGATTTTATAAAGAAGTTGAGCGTGTTTTTAACTGTTTTTTGAAGCAAAACCGCTTAAAATGGTGATACAGACCATCCTGCCGCCAAAGCATTTTTGATAGGCAAAAAGACAAAAAAACCGTACTTTTACCGCTCTTAAACGGAGAGGTGTCAGAGTGGCCGATCGAGCACGCTTGGAAAGCGTGTTTACCGCAAGGTAACGAGGGTTCGAATCCCTCCCTCTCCGCCTGATGATGAAAAAAAGTCCCGCTTTTTGCGGGACTTTTTATTTTACATGATTCGAAGTAAAAGCTAGCTTTTACGCAGAAGCATGTAAAATAAAATCGAGCGAAGCGAGTTTTATTCATCCATTGCATGGGAAAAATGGGATCAACGAAGTTAATCCCAAAGCTTGCTTAGTTTTTCTGAAGTGAATGCAATTGAACTGCATAGCAGTTCCTGATTTGATCCAGTTCTTGGGTGACCAGGGATCAACGAAGTTAATCCCAAAATTTGCTTAGTTTTTCTGAAGTGACTAGAGTGAATGCAATTGAACTGCGTAGCAGTTCCTGATTTGATCCAATTCTTGGGTGACCAGGGATCACTAATCTAATTCTAAACCTTCCTCTATGATAAATGCAAAAAGGCCGAAAAGCGCTTTTTAGTTTCGAGAAATTCTTATTTCATACCCCTTTAATCCAATTAAGTTCATGTGCTTAAGGGCGTAGGGTAAAAAAGAAGAGTTTGTTTATGGAATTTCAGATAAATAAGCATCTAAAATAAAACAAAGAACATGAAACGCTTTTTAACGATAATTCACATTTTGGCTATACAAACGCTATTCTCGCAAAAGATATTGAACGGGAGTTTTGAGAGCAATTCGGCCACCGGCGATCTTATTAATTTGAGTAATGCCGATCTAAACGCAAAACTTCGCAACGTTACCTCTTTTGGTTCATATGGTGATGTTGATATTATAAATTCGGGTAGTTATGGCGGAGGTGGGGCGCAACACGGTGCTTGGTACATTGCTCTTACCGCTGGCGGTACAGATATTGTGGCGTTAGAATTATCTGCTCCGATGAAAAAAGGGAAAGTTTATACATTGAGTTTTTACGACCGAAAAGATGCGCGTTATAATGCTACGCCAATGGTTATAGGTGTATCTAATTTTAATAATACTTTCGGGACAACCGTTTATGTTTGTCCTGAAGCGGCGATTGGTAACACATGGACCAAAAGAACTTTTACGTTTACGGCCGATAATAATGAGCAGTATATTACTGTACAAATGGCAGCAGGTGGTATTGGTGAATGGGTAAATGTGGATAATTTTTCGCTTGAGGAGGGAAAGCTTTTACCTGTGGTAACTGAAACGGTAACGGTTATAGAACCTAAAAAAGATTCTGTTGTTGCAAAGATCATTGAAAAACGGGATACAGTTGTAACCGACATTAAGCCGCATAAATATGTAAAATTCAATAAGCATAAATTAAATGGAAGGAAATATAAAATTCAAGAAAGCTTAATGGTATCAGATGCTGCGGTAAAGTTGGTGGTTTGGGATAAAAACACGGTTGACGGAGATATTGTTTCTATTTATTTGAACGGCGAGTTGCTAGAAGAAAATTTGGAGGTAACCAAAAACAAAAAGGAAATAAGTATCAATTTACAAACCGGCCGAAATGTGATCGTAATGTATGCATTAAATTTAGGGAGGATACCACCTAATACGGCAGCTATAGGACTAACCAATAACAAACACCGATTTGTTACATTGGTTTCTGATCTAAAAAAGAGTGGAGCGCTTGAGATTATTTATGACCCGTATGTAATGGCTATGAAATAAATTCCAACCTACCCTTAAACTGCTGGGTG
>JBGASH010000163.1:0-7370 GCA_044229775.1 Bacteroidia bacterium | reverse complement strand
GAACAACAAATTGATGTTATACAAAAGTTAGCAGGCGCTTTAAATAAGAATGGTGTTTTGTTGATACGTGATGCTGATGCCGACCTCAAAAATCGCCAAAAAGGAACTGCTTACACAGAATTCTACAGAACCAATACCGTCTTCAATAAAACCTCCTAAAGCGGTATGCATTTTGAGATCGGCAAATTGATATAGTAAAACAAAGCCAAATTCCCGCATCTAAGCCTTGAAACCATTGATAACACTAAGCTTACCTCCAATATCACCTACGTGGCGCGGTACGTTTAGAAAGGGAATTTTTTAAGTTTTTTTGCTTTTAAAATCCAATTTATTTCCCGATTTTTAGAATCTATATAAAACGGGAATTATGGCAAAAGAAAAGTCAATTTTAAACAAAAGATCATTAGAATTTTTAGAACAATATTTGAATAATGCTTCACCAACCGGGTTCGAAGCGCCGGGTCAGAGATTGTGGTTGAATTATATTAAACCATATATCGACGATCATTTTGTGGATACTTATGGCACCGTAGTGGGCGTTATAAATCCAAAGGCAGATTATAAAGTAGTGATCGAGGCCCATGCCGATGAAATTTCCTGGTTCGTGCATTACATCACTAAAGACGGATTTATTTACTTACGTAGAAATGGCGGAAGTGATCATCAAATTGCGCCATCTAAGCGCGTGAACATCCATACCGACAAAGGAATTGTAAAAGGAATTTTCGGCTGGCCTGCCATTCACGTTCGTGATGCGGCGAAAGAAGAAGCTCCCTCTTTAAAAAATATTTTTCTGGATCTGGGATGTAAATCGGATAAAGAAGTGGAAGCTTTAGGAGTTCATGTGGGTTGCGTGGTAACTTACGAAGATGAATTCATGATATTGAACGATCGTTATTATGTGGGTCGCGCTTTGGATAATCGCATTGGCGGATTCATGATAGCGGAAGTAGCACGCTTATTAAAAGAGAAAAAAGATAAATTACCTGAACAAGATTACCAGTGGCGACATTGCTGCAGGAAAAGGTCCGGCTTTAAGTTATGCACCTGCCGTTCAAAATAATTTATTGAAACTGATCATTGAAGCGGCAAAGAAAAATAAGATCGAATTCCAGCGTCAGGCTGCATCGCGTGCTACCGGTACGGATACCGATGCTTTTGCTTATAGCACGGATGGAATTGCTTCGGCTTTGATCTCTTTACCTTTACGTTACATGCACACCACTGTTGAAGCAGTGCATAAACAAGATGTGGAAGACGTGATCAAATTGATCTATCATTCCGTAAAAGCAATAAAGAACAACCACGATTTCAGATATCTTAAATAATCTAAAATTCTAAAAATCAAAAATTCTACAAATAAATAATGGCGGCTATTTTAGGCTCAACAATAAAACGGATCATTGGCATACGCGGGAAGATCCCGCATTGGAGAGATCCGTATAAGCAGCAAGTAAAAATGCTTCGAAAATTACTGACCAAAGCGCAGAATACAGCTTTCGGACAGCATTTTCATTTCGATAAGATATTATTGGAGCAGGATATTGTTGCAGCCTTCCAATCAAAAGTAAAGACCTACGATTACAGCAGTATCTATAAAGAGTGGTGGTACCGATCTTTAAAAGGAGAGGCCTATGTTTGCTGGCCGGAACATATAAAATATTTTGCTTTAAGCTCAGGAACCTCAGAAGCATCGAGTAAATATATTCCCATAACAAAAAGTATGCTGAAGGCCTTTAAAAAAGGTTCTATTCGGCAAATTGTTGCCATGGCCCATTACGATCTTCCTAAAGAGCATTTCCAGAAAGGTTTTTTTGCGTTGGGCGGAAGTACTGCCTTAGATTTTAACGGGACTTATTACGCAGGTGATATGAGTGGTATTACAGCCGCTAATATTCCGGTATGGTTCGATTATTTTTATAAACCGGGAAAAAAGATCTCCAAACACAAAGATTGGGATACTAAAATTTCGGAGATCGTAAAAAGCGCTAAAGATTGGGATATTGGAATCATTGTTGGTGTTCCGGCTTGGATACAGATCTTATTGGAACGTATCATTGAATATTATAAGGTCAAGACCATTCACGACATCTGGCCCAACCTCAGAATTTATGTTCATGCCGGAGTGGCTATTGGTCCGTATATGAAGAGTATCAGTA
Organism: Bacteroidia bacterium; assembly: GCA_044229775.1. GTDB lineage: Bacteria > Bacteroidota > Bacteroidia > B-17B0 > Aurantibacillaceae > JAHEYG01. The sequence goes on along the minus strand of JBGASH010000163.1, from coordinate 5,211 downwards.
AACTCACAAAGTTTCCGCTCATCTTTTCAGATACTTATTTGGCATCAGAAGGATTGATTGCTTTTCAGGAAAAGCCAAATCCTTATCAGGCTATGCGCATGCAATTGGATAATGGTCTTTTCTATGAATTTGTTCCTTTTAACGAAACAAATTTTGATGCTGATGGCAACATGAGAGAAAAATTGGAGGCGCTCACTATTAAGGATGTTGAATTAGGAAAGGAATATGCATTATTGTTATCCACCTGTGCCGGGGCCTGGCGATATTTGATCGGTGATGTGATCAAGTTCACCAGTCTTGAGAACTGCGAGATCGTGATCACAGGCAGAACCAAACACTTTTTAAGTTTATGCGGCGAACATTTGTCGGTCGACAATATGAGTCGTGCCATCAGTACTGTGGCTAACGAATTGAAGGTGGAGATCAACGAATTTTGTGCTACAGGCATTCCGCACGATACTTTGTTCGCTCATCACTGGTATGTTGGTTGCGATAGTCCGGTGGATGCTGAACAGATAAAAGTAAAATTAGATAATTGTTTAAAGGAAATAAATGATGATTACCGCGTTGAAAGAACTTCGGCATTAAAGGAGGTATTTGTGACGGTATTGCCGGATGCAGCCTTTATCGATTTCTTGGCAAGCAAAGGAAAATTAGGTTCGGCCAATAAATTCCCACGCGTTATGAAAGGAAAGCAATTAGAGGAGTGGGAAACTTTTATAAAGAAGTACAAAAAATAAGTTGATCGGAAGTTTAATATATCAGGGCATCATCATTATTATCATTCTGACCTTTTCTTTTGGTCCTGCTTTCTTTGCTTTAATAAACAGCGGTATCAAATACGGTTACAAGATCGGCTCTTTTTTGGCATTTGGTGTGATATTGAGCGATTTCTTTTTGTGTATGCTGGTGTGCTGGTTGGTTTATTTGGGAATGGCTAATTTACTGCATTCCGAAAAAACTCAAACTTTTTTTGCGATCATCGGTGGTATAGTTTTGATCGTTTTTGGTGCTTTTTTTTTTAAGAAGCCGGTGGTAAAATCGGATGAGGCAATTGAAATTCAGAATCTCTTACCAAAGCAAAGTTTATTGTTATTCATATGATTTTTCCTGAATATTTTCAATCCTACTGTTTGGCTGTTATGGTTGGCAAAGGTTACGTCCATTAGTAAAACCTTGAATTATTATATTGTGAAAATGATCATTTTCTTTTCTATTGTTCTGGGATCAGCTTTATTTGTGGAATTGGCAAAAGTTTATTTGGCGAATAAGATCAAGCATTATCTTACTGAAAAGATCATGACCACAGTGAATCATTTGACAGGAATTGCATTGATAATTTTCGGAATGATATTGATCTATAACAACTATTTTGATAAGCAATGAGCGAAGATAAATTTGCGGAACTAAAAAAGAAGCTGGATGAAACATTGACTTATCCTTCGGTTTACATGTTCAAATTCATATTACCGCCGATAACCGCACCATAGCACTCGTTGAGAATATGTTTGCGGATGGAGCAGAGATCTATACCAAAGAAAGTGACAAAGGAAAGTATATTAGCATCACGGTTAAAGAAGTGATGATGAATACCGATGAGATAATTGTTATTTACAAAAGAGCGGGAGAGATTCCCGGCGTTATGCTAATGTAATGGGCCTTCATCAGATCAAAAATAATTCACTAAGTATTTCCGTGAACAGTTTTGGAGCCGAATTATGTTCGGTCAAAGGAACTGATGGAACAGAATACATCTGGCAGGCTCAAAAGGACATTTGGCCTCGTTACGCTCCTGTTCTGTTTCCTATAGTAGGAAAATTAAATGATAATAAATACCGTTTAGAGGAAGTTCAATATAATTTATCACAACATGGTTTTGCCCGCGACATGGAATTTATTTGTGTGGAAGAAACTACTGATGTTTTGGAATTTGAATTATTACCGAACGAGGAAACATTCTCCAAATATCCGTTCCATTTTTCACTGAGAATACGGTACGAGCTAAACAATACATCGATCAGGATCATTTATATTGTTTTGAATCCCAATAATACAGTTCTGCCTTTTAGTATTGGCGCGCATCCCGGATTTATTTCCAAGCCGCTGAATGAATACCATTTGGAGTTTTCAAATAAGCAAACTTTGATCGCACAAAAATTAAAAGATGGTTTGGTGAGTGACGAAACATATACTATTGCCACAAAAAATGGGATCCTGGATCTTAGCGCTGAATTATTTGCCAACGACGCTTTGGTTTTTAAGAATACGCAAATAGAGGAGCTTACCTTGGCCTCGAAAAGCTCGGATCGCAAAGTAAAAATGCAATGTAAGGGCTGGCCTTATTTTGGGATATGGACTAAAAAAGGATGTAACGATTTTGTATGCCTGGAGCCCTGGTATGGCGTGGCCGATAAACCGGGATTTAAAGCCGATATTTCTGAAAAAGAAGGAATAATTGATCTCGAACCGCATAAAAGTTTTACGGCAAGTTATAGTGTTAGCTTTGAGTAAGCAGGCATGAAACTGATCTGGTAAAAACATCGTTTTATTAAATTTGAACCTCAGACAGACTTGCCCGAGGTTTTTTATTATATTTACTCTGGTTAAAGGCACATTAAGCACTTGTAAATAATTGCAAATAGTTTTATGGCGCTTATCAGCAAGTTGGTGGTAAGCTTACAAAGACAATAAATGAAAAACACCTTTATCATAATTAGCATATTGTTCAGTTTATCTATTAGTGGACAGATAACTTTTCAAAAAGCATATGGGGGGAGCGGACAAGACGTAAGTTTTAGTGTGAGACAAACGAAAGACACGGGTTACGTTCTTGCTGGGTATACTCAAAGCGTTGGCGCGGGCGTTGACGATTTTTATCTAATAAAAATTAATAAGTTTGGTGATACCCTTTGGACAAGAAGTTATGGCGGGACAAATTATGATGATTGTAAATCAGTAAAGCAAACCGCTGACGGCGGTTATATACTCGTTGGTACTTCTAATAGCTTTGGCAATAACGAGGAAGTTTATATTATTAAAACGAATTCTTCCGGAAACGTTGTTTGGAATAAAACTTTTGGCATACCCGGAATAGACGGTGGAAATTCTGTTCAACAAACATCTGACGGAGGTTACATTATTGCCGGCTCCAACATGTATCCCGATGTTTATTTAATTAAAACAGATGCGAATGGAAATATTCTTTGGTCTCAGTTATTTGGAGGCACAGGAAATGATGGAGCCGCTTCGGTTCAACAAACTAGTGATAAAGGATATATTCTCGTTGGAAGTACAAATAGTTTCGGAGTTGGCAAAAGTGATGTTTATTTATTAAGAACCGACAGCACTGGATTATTACAATGGTCAAAAACGTTTGGCGGAAGTGAAAATGATAACGGCAGTTCAGTCCAACAAACAAAGGACGGAGGCTTTATAGTCGTTGGATCTTCTTATAGTTTTAGTTTCATGGGTTTTTCACCAGACGTTTATATGGTAAAAACAGACGGTTCAGGTAATATGCTTTGGTCTAAAGCCTACGGTTCTTTTAATGACTACGACTTCGGTAATTACGTTGAACAAACAAAAGATAAAGGTTTTATCGTTGCAGCTTATACTCAAGCTTTTGGTGCTGGTGTTAACGACGCGTATTTACTAAAAACCGATAGCCTTGGCATCCTTGTTTGGTCTAAAACTTATGGTTCAACTGGTCAAGACGCTAGTTATGCAGTTCAACAAACAAATGACAAAGGCTACATTCTCACTGGCTTTACGACAAGTTTCGGCGTTCTCAGTACAGATTGTTACTTAATTAAAACTGACAGTCTTGGTAATAGCAATTGTTTTGAGTTGAATGCTCCAACAGCTAATTTCACCGCAACGACACAGGTTACAAATCCCGCTACAATTATGTCTTCAATTGGTAATGTAGGTTCTCCTATTCCAACCTTAAGTCGAGGCGCAACGGTAAAAACCGTTTGCACAATAACAGAAATAAAAGAAGCATTTTCTTCCAATCAAAACGAAATTAATATTTACCCAAACCCATTCCATGACAAAATAATACTCCAAACAAACGCCGAGTTCTTTAATGCCACGTTAATCATCTGCGACATTATCGGGCGTGAAATAAAGACGGTTAAAAATATTTATGGTAATAAAGTTTCAATTGAAATAGAAAGTTTAATGACTGGCATTTATTTTTATAAAATACTACAAGACGAGAAACACGTTTCAAGTGGTAAAATCATTGCGGACTAAAGTACAGCCTCTAACACACGGTTGGCGTCAGCGGGCAGACACCAACCGCAGCGCGCGCGGACAAGCGGTCCGCCGTCGCGGATTTTAATTGCGGCGCTGCAAAAACATTTGTACCTTTAAGTAACATTTTCGCAGGTTGACGTTGACGTCGCACAATCCCGCCGAACGCAAATTCGGAAACCGTTACTGCCAATTGGTGCGGACTTTATTTCATAATTAATAAAAATGACGTTAAACAGAAAAACATATCACCTACTTTTAACTTTCGTAATGACAATTTGTTTAACGGCATGCCAAAAACAAAAAAGCAACGGATGTTACGACAAAAAATTTCAAGAACAACATAAGGGTGACGTCTGTACATCGGACTGTCCAGGTGTTATCGGTTGTGACGGAAACACATATTGCAACGAGTGCGACATGCATACATACGGTATTACTAAGACAAAATAGTTTTATAGGCATACGCATAAGCCCACAATTCCCTTACCTGCCTAAACCATCAAAATTTTAAACACTATTATTTCCTACCAAAAAAGTAACGCTGTACAGCCAGTGTATAAACGGGATAAAAATGGGCGTAAGAGCGGTTGATCATTGGAAATTTAACGGAAAGATCTACTCTTAAATTAGAATTAAAAATAGCCTGTATGCCCGGGCAAATGTCCACATAATTTCCGGCCTCTAACAATGGCGTTGTTATTGGCACTTCTTTATATCCGTACTGTGTCACTTTTGCTTTCTCATAACTTTTGCCCATAAATTCCAGATACAAATTAAGGTTGGTTTGCTTATAGCTGCTGTATTTGCGGGGTAGCAACAAATATCCAAATGACAAATTGTATTCAAGAGCCCTTCCGTATTTAACTTCGGTTGGTGCAAAACCTCCACTAGCGGTATCGATCACATTACCGGTGTGTGCCTGTGGCATAATGAAGCCGGAGGTAAAAGAAA
>JBGASH010000162.1:0-7152 GCA_044229775.1 Bacteroidia bacterium | reverse complement strand
AAAGAAGATACAACCAAAAATCTTTACATAAATTATTATTACAAAGATACCGTTACGCTTAAATACCTATTATGGTATACCCTCGCTACCGATTCGATCAGAACACCGTATACTGTTCGTAAACCCGATAATGTATCTTACAAAGGAAAACCGGTAAGCGGCGAAATTTCGGTGGGTATTACAAAGGCCCGACATAGTAAAAAATACCATTACATTAAGTATGTACTTTACATGTACGATAACGCCGGTCATAAAAGTAATGTGGTAACAACTCCTGAACTTTATATTCCTTAAAGCATCAACTTTTCAAAACCGCGATCATCTTTTCGGCGATGATCTTTCCCATTTTATAATTGCTTTCGTGGGTCCAGCCTGCAATGTGCGGACTCAACACTACTTTATCACTTTTTAAGAGGTATTGCATGGGGGCGGGAAGCGCGGAAATATCTAGGTTTTCGAATGAAACCGCTTCGTATTCTAACACATCCAAACAAGCGCCGGGCACCTTACCCGATTCAATGGCTTTTACGAGATCGGCGGTATTTAAACATTTGCCGCGCGATGTGTTAATGATGTAAATATTTTTTTTGAAACGGTTAATGAATGTTTCATTTAGCAGGTAAGTTGTTTCATCATTTATAGGGATGTGTAAACTTAAAATATCACTTTCATCAAATAGTTTTTCGAGACTAACTTCCTTCACAAAATCATTGCCAAATCCTTTTTTATATTTATCATACACCAGTACGGTACAATCAAATCCTTTAAGTCGCTGAACAAATGCCTCACCCATATAACCGTAACCAATTACGCCAATAGTTTTACCGGCAATTTCCACCCCTCTGTTTCCGGCCCGCTTCCAAATGCCTTGTCGTACTTCGGCATCGGCTTGTTTCAAATTATTAAATAACATTAATAGCATACCAATAGCGTGTTCTGCTACGGCGTCGCGATTTCCTTCCGGCGCATGAACGCATTTTATGCCTTTACTCTCGGCGTAAGCCACATCAATGTTCTCCATCCCTGCACCTACTCTTCCGATGCACTTTAATTTTTTTGCTGAATCAATGATGTCTTTCGTGATCTTGAATTTACTCCGTATCACTATGCCCTCATACTGAGGAATTAGGTCTTTCAATTCCTCAGAGGTTTTATCCCAAAACAGATCGCATTTTAAACCCGCCGCCATTAACGTTTCGTGTAAAATTGAATGATTAGAATCTATTAATAGCACCTTATTCACGACTCAAAATTACTTTAAATAAAACTATTCACACATTTAAAAATTTTTTATTGAAATTTTATAATTCACATTGTTTATAAATAAAAAATGACCGAAAACAGGCTTTCAATAAAAAATGATTGATTTTCAGTTCATTAATTGTTTATTCTTTGCTAAAGCGACCTGATTGAGCCAAATGATTTTTTTTGTAACTTACAGATATAATCGCACATTTGCCTCCCCGCTATATTTTTTATGGAACAGGACCAAAATAAAACACGAAAACGCTTTATCACCAATACAGGAACTCCTGTTAATGAAATTGGCAAACTTCAACCACAAGCCGTCGAATTAGAAGAAGCCGTATTAGGCGCCATGCTCCTCGAAAAAGAAGCCCTAAGTACGGTTATTGATATTTTATCTAAAGAAAGTTTTTATAAAGAGCAAAATGGTCGCGTGTTTCAGGCTATAGTAAGTTTGTTTAACCGATCGGAACCGGTAGATATTTTAACGGTTACGCAAGAACTAAAACGCACCGGCGAATTGGAGATTGTGGGCGGTTCTTATTATGTATCTTCACTTACCAACCGCATAGCCTCTTCGGTAAATATTGAATTTCACGCCCGTATTGTGGCGCAAAAATTTTTGCAGCGCGAATTAATTAGAATTGGGACAGAAACTATTAAAACCGCCTATGAAGATAGCACGGATGTTTTTGAATTATTAGATAACACTACTAAAGGTATTTTTGAGATCCTCGATTCTAACGTTCGAAAGCAGCACGATAAAATGAGCACCCTCATTGCGCGTGCCATTGAAGAAATTGAACACGCTTCCAATCAAACTGACGGTTTATTGGGAGTTCCATCTGGTTTTACTGCTTTAGATCGCATTACCGGCGGCTGGCAAAAATCCGATCTGCACATTTTAGCCGCGCGGCCAGGTATGGGTAAAACCGCTTTTGTGGTTACCATGGCCAAGAACGCAGCGGTTGAATTCAACAAGCCGGTAGCTATTTTTTCGTTGGAGATGTCTTCTTTACAATTGGTGAAACGATTAATTGCAAGTGAAACCGAATTGGCTCAGGATAAGATTTTAAAAGGAAATTTAGATAACCACGAATTTGTACAATTAAATGAGCGCATCAAAAAATTGGCCATAGCGCCTTTGTTCATAGATGATACGCCTGCTCTTTCAATTTTTGAATTGCGTGCCAAGGCCCGCCGTTTAAAGGAAAATCAAAAAATAGAATTAATTATTATTGATTACCTGCAGTTAATGAGCGGACACAGTAACGACGGAAAAGGTGTTAACCGTGAACAAGAGATCAGTACTATTTCGCGCGGTTTGAAAAGTTTGGCTAAAGAATTACAAGTTCCTATCATTGCCTTATCACAGTTAAGTCGTCAGGTGGAAAATCGTCCTGGTGGAAGTAAGCGTCCGCAGTTAAGCGATCTTCGCGAATCTGGCGCCATTGAACAAGATGCCGATATGGTAATGTTTATTTACCGCCCCGAGTATTATGGATTGGAAGTGGATGAAAAGAACCGGCCAACACGTGGTATTGCTGAGATCATCATTGCTAAGAACAGGCATGGAGCCTTAGAAACGGTTGAATTGAAATTCGTTGGTCAGTTTGCAAAATTTGTTGATCTTGATCATTCTACAGGGTCTGATATCATGTATCAATCATCCGATACAAAATCCCTCGAACAGAATAACGATTTCCTCAATCAACCTTCTACTAAAACCGTTCAGTCCAAAAATTGGGATAAGAGCGAGGAGATCAATCCCGATATCATTAAACGTAACGATATTGAAGACATAAACGAACCGTTCTAATAAATAATTATTATCTTTATTTTATTAAACCAACGTTATGAAGAATTTCAAAATTTTATTTTGCCTATTAATTTTTACAACCTCTATAAGGTCACAATCCTTTTATAAAAAAGCATTGGTAATAGATGCCACTACTGGTATTGATATCTACGATACCAAAGTGTCGTATCACCTCGACAACAATAGCAACGTTGACACTACTATTAAAGGAACAGGTAAAGCAGGTTGTAAAAGTTTCGCGTTTGGTGCCGAGTATGGTCTAGGGAAAAAAGTGGGAGCAGGTTTAAGGTTTAAATCAAATACTTATTATGTGAGTAAAGATGAAACCACCGGCATAACTCCAAAAGTTACTTCTTTTGATTACATGGCTTTTTTGAATTATCATTTGGTTAACAAAAAACATTTTGACCTATTAGCTGGTATGAGTATTGGCGGCACCCATTTAAATTATATTACAAACGATTCGCAGGGAAATACGTTAACCGGAAACGGTTTATGGTTCGACCTTCACGTAACTCCGCGTATTTATTTTGGACGCTTTGGTATAGAAGCCGGCATTTATATGCCCTTTGTCAATTATACCAGCATGACCTCTAATAATACCGATTTTAATAATTATGTTCTTGCTAAATGGAAGGGAACCGGATATGGATTGAATTTCGGGATCCAATACCGTTTTGGCAAAAATCCAGATTCTAAATAATACAACTATGAAAAAAATTGGCGTACTTGGTTCAGGAGCGGTAGCAAAGGTTTTAGCTACCGGTTTTTTAGCACACGGTTATGAGGTGATGGTTGGAACACGCACCGTCTCTAAACTGGACGATTGGAAAAAACAAAATTCATTCGGAAAAATTGGAAATTTTTCGGAAACCGCGGCTTTCGGTGATATTTTAGTTTTGGCAGTGAAAGGTACAGTAGCTGTTCAGGCATTGGAATTGGCGGGTGTTGCCAATCTCAAAAATAAGATCATTATTGATGCCACCAATCCAATTGCGGATGCCCCACCCGATAACGGTGTCTTACAATTTTTTACTGATCTCAAATCCTCCTTAATGGAACAGCTTCAGAAAAAATTTGCCGAAGCCCATTTTGTAAAATCGTTCAGTTGTGTTGGCAGTGCCTTTATGGTGAACCCCGATTTTGGCGGAACAAAACCAACCATGTTCATTTGTGGTAATAACGACGATGCCAAAAAACAGGTCACAACGGTTCTAACACAGTTTGGCTGGGAGACCGAAGACATGGGAAAAGCCGAAAGCGCAAGGGCCATTGAACCCCTTTGTATTTTATGGTGCATACCAGGTTTTGCGCGAAATCAGTGGTCGCACGCCTTCAAATTACTGAAAAAATAATCCTTTCTTTTTTAACTTACTGACCTACTGCGAAATAAAATTTCATAATATTTGTTGCAACAAATATTGTTATAACTACATTTGTTATGTAATATTTCGCACATGAACATAGAACAAGCCATCAGGCAAAGTAAATTTCAAAGCAGTTATCACAAAGCCGCCATCAATATCATATATACCGGCAATTGGCTTCGAGATACGCAGGTAGATTTTTTTAAAGCTTACGACCTTTTGCCCCAACATTATAATGTGTTGCGCATCCTTAAAGGTAAACATCCCGAAGCTGTTTCGCCGGGACAAATAAAAGAAGTGATGCTGGATAAAGGAAATGATGTGACACGATTGGTAGATAAACTTTTCAAGAAAGGTTACGTAAAGCGGCAGTTGTGCAAAGACAACCGAAGAAAAATTGACATCCACATTTCTGAAAAGGGAATTGCTTTTTTAAAAGAATTGGAAGAACCTGTAAAAAAACAACTTTCTCCTTTAAAAAAGAACCTGACCGAAAAAGAAGCTGAACAATTAAGTTACCTTCTTGACAAACTAAGAGATTAAATTTATAAACTATCAATAATTAATAAAATGAACACCGCAACTCAAATAAACACAACAACACAAAAGTCTGGATTTCTTAAAATAATGGGTCTGGCTTTTGGCGCAGGTATTACATCTGTTATCATTAACCTGGTCCTTTTTTTCGCTTCAAAATCATTGGGGGCTTTTCCTGATAATGTATTTATCGACAAAGAAACACCGCTTACCGCTTTGCCACTCTTTATTTCAAGCATGATACCGTCTTTAGTAGCCGGTGTCGTTATGGGGATTTTGCACCGTTTTACAAAGAGCTCAAAAAAAATATTTACCATCATCGCGGTGGTGCTTTCTTTACTGTTCTTTTATCCGCCTTTTACTATACCCAATGTGCCTTTAATAATGGCGCTGATGTTAAACGTAATGCACGTAGTGGTGGCACTTAATTTAGTAATTGCCTTCAGAAAATTCATTAATTGATCATGGACAGAAAAGATTTTTTAAAAAAAGGATTATTGGGGACAGCCTTTATTGCTTCTTCCGATGTTTTTTCGAAGATCATCAATAATTCCTCTAACGATGAATTAAAACCCCTCGATATAGTTGGGTTCAATCATATTAAAAACACTAAATCAACTATTATGGCAAACACCGTATTACATAAAGCGAATAGCCGTGGGAACGCTAATCACGGCTGGTTAAATTCCTACCACTCTTTCAGCTTTGCTAATTATTACAATCCCGAAAGAATGCATTTTGGCGTGCTAAGAGTATTGAACGACGATACCGTTTCGCCCGGAATGGGTTTTGGAACACATCCACATGATAATATGGAGATCATTTCTATTCCTTTGGAAGGTGATCTGGAACATAAAGACAGCATGAATAACGTTTCGGTGATCAAACACGGCGATATACAGGTGATGAGTGCAGGAACCGGTATTTTTCACAGCGAATACAACCGTAACAAAGATAAAGAAGTAAAATTCCTTCAGATCTGGGTGTTGCCGAATAAAAAAAGTGTGACGCCCCGTTACGATCAGATAACACTTGACTTGAAAGATCGCGAAAATAAATTTGAGCAGATCTTATCCCCTAATGCCAATGACGCGGGCGTTTGGATCCATCAGGATGCCTGGTTTCATTTGGGGAAATTTGAAAAAAATAAAAAAACCGACTACTCCATTAAGAAAAAAGGAAACGGTGTTTATGTTTTTATTTTGAACGGCTCGGCCACTATTGAAAACATTGCGTTGGAAAAACGCGACGGCCTGGGTGTTTGGGATACAGATAAAATAACCGTGACCTCCAATGTAGATAATACCGAAATATTATTGATGGATATACCAATGACACTTTAAAAAATTAACTATGCCTAAAATACCAAAATGGAAACTGGCTATCTTAATTTGGATCGCTATTTATCCCACCATCACTATTCTATTCTATGTATTGGGTCCGTATCTGATGCCTTTGCCAATACCTTTGAGAACCTTGTGTTTTACATTGATCTTGGTCCCGCTGATGGTATTTGTGCTTATACCCACACTAATGAAATTATTTTCGAAATGGCTTAACTAAATAAAATGAAAACAAGAAGCATAAATAAGATCATTCCTGCCCGAATGTATCCTATGGGAAGTATAAAAGTACGGCAACCTCTACCATCCGCCGAATTGGATTATTTTGATCCGTTCGTGTTATTACATCACGCGCATATTTTTTTTGATGAGCATACTCCGTTGAAAAATGCAGGAGTTGGCCCGCATCCTCACAAAGGTTTTGCGCCGGTTACTTTTTTATTTAAAGGAGGGAGCCATCATCAGGATAGCAGAGGCAACAATCACAAAGTATTGGAAGGCGGTACACAATGGATGCATGCCGGTATGGGAATTGTGCACAGTGAAAGGCCAACTAATACCGAACAGGAATTAATTCAGATGTGGATCAATGCCCCAGCCAAAAATAAAAATGATCAGCCATATTATCATCCCTTAACAAAAGAGGAGACCCCGGTTTTCACCAGCGATGATAAAAAAATAAACCTGAACATTATTACCGGTAATTTATTTGGGATAAAAGGCCCCATCCCTACTCTTTCTCCCATCAACTCCGCCACTGTATATACACATAAGGGCGGAAAATTGTTTATTCCTATTCCTACCAATCACAATGTGTTTTTGTACTTGTTGGACGGCGCTT
>JBGASH010000007.1:0-47549 GCA_044229775.1 Bacteroidia bacterium | reverse complement strand
AGATCGAAGAGTCTTCTTCGGAAGAAGAATTATTTGAAGCGCTTAATTTGCAATATATAGAACCCGAATTGCGCGAATCGGAAACGGTAATTGAGCTGGCAAGGCAGAATAAAATCCCTGTTTTAGTAGAATATAAAGATCTTAAAGGAATTCTTCATAATCATAGTACGTACAGTGATGGCATGAATTCGCTGAAAGAAATGGCGGTTTATTGCAAACAATTGGGATTTGAATATTTAGGAATGTGCGATCACTCGCAATCGGCTTTTTACGCCGACGGATTAAAGCCCGATAAAGTTTTGTTGCAACAAAGCGAGATTGATAAACTCAATAAAGAACTGGCCCCTTTCAAAATATTTAAAGGCATTGAAAGCGATATTTTAAACGATGGCAGTTTAGATTACGAAGAAGAGATTCTCAAAACATTCGATTTTATAGTAGCATCGGTACACTCTAATTTAAAAATGACCGAAGAAAAAGCCACGGCTCGGTTAATAAAAGCTATCGAAAATCCTTATACCACCATTTTAGGGCATCCAACCGGTCGTTTACTTTTGGCAAGACCCGGTTATCCTATTGATCATAAAAAAATAATTGACGCTTGCGCTGCTAATGGCGTTATTATTGAATTGAATGCGCACCCTTACCGGTTAGATATTGACTGGCAATGGATACCTTATTGTATGGAGAAAGGCGTTAAAATTTCTATTAATCCCGATGCCCATCAAATGCAAGGTTATCTGGATATGCACTACGGCATTAATTCGGCCCGTAAAGGAATGTTGGACCGTAAAAGCTGTTTTAATGCGATGAATTTAAATGAAATCGAAAAATATTTTAAAGAACGCAAACAAATCGTACTTCGTTCCCGATAGCTATCGGGAACGTAAATCGTATATTAAAAATGCCTATTTTAAATTCCATAGCGTACTGGTTCATGAAGAAGCGAATGCATCAGATCGAGTTATTTATAAAATATCCGCACGATGTACAAAACGAGTGGATGACCGATCTGGTTAATGACGCTAGAAGTACCCTGTTTGGTAAGCAGCATAATTTTGGTGGCATTCAAAACTACGAGCAATTCAAAAGAAATATTCCACTGCAGGATTACGAAAGTTTAAAACCGTTGATCGAACGTACCCGCCGCGGCGAACAAAATCTTTTATGGCACACCGAAATAAAATGGTTTGCTAAAAGCAGCGGAACCACCGATAAAAGTAAATTCATTCCGGTGAGTCACGAATCACTGGATGGCTGTCACTATAATGGAGGCCGCGACATGATAACTTTGCACTGTGTTAATCACCCCGATACATTGTTATTCACCGGAAAAAATCTGGCGCTTGGAGGAAGTTATAAAACCGATGAATTTAACGACTACAACTCGTATCATGGCGATGTGAGCGCCATCATCATTCAAAATCTACCAAAGTGGGCCGAATTCTTTAGGGCGCCCGAAGTAAATATTGCTTTGATGGATGAGTGGGAAAGCAAGATGCAAAGAATAGCGACCAGCATGATGAATGAAAATGTGACCAGTTTGGCGGGTATTCCAAGCTGGATGCTGGTATTGCTCAAAAAAATAATAGAACTAAAAAAAGCAAGAAGTATAAAAGAAGTATGGCCTAACCTGGAAGTGTATTTTCATGGTGGGGTAAGTTTTACACCTTATAAAGAGCAGTTCAAACAAATATTTGATAATGAAAAAATAAATTATCTGCAATTATTCAATGCCTCCGAAGGATTTTTTGGAATACAGGATCAGTTAAAAAGCGACGACATGTTGCTTATGCTGGATTATGGCATATTTTACGAATTTATACCAATAGAAGATGTTGGTACCGAACAGCCCCGGGTGTATAACCTTTCAGAGGTAACTACCGGTATTGATTACGCGATGGTTATTACAACAAATGCCGGACTTTGGCGTTATCAGCTGGGCGACACGGTGCAATTTACCAATACCGATCCTTACCGGATCATTGTTTCGGGCCGCACTAAACATTATTTAAACGTTTTTGGTGAAGAGTTAATGATACACAATACAGATAAAGCTGTACAAATGGCTTGCGAAAAAACACACGCGCAGGTTAACGAGTATACCGTTGCCCCATTATTTATGGAAGAGGGAAGCGGAGCGCACGAATGGTTCATTGAATTTGAGAAAGAACCCAATAATATTAATTACTTTACGCATGTGCTTGACAGCAGTTTGAAGCAATTGAACTCCGATTATGAAGCTAAACGTTTTAATGATTATGTATTAAAAGAACCGGTGGTAAATAAAGTTGCACAAGGCACATTTTACAAATGGTTAAAAGATAACAACAAACTCGGGGGCCAATACAAAATACCACGCTTAAGTAACGAACGGAAATTTGCCGAGCAATTTAAAGAGCTGGTGTTAAATTGATCCCTCAAAAGAAAGAATGCAGATAAAAAAAATAATAGTCATAGTTTTAGCTTTAATGGGTTTTGGATTCATGCTTCAAAGCGATAAACCTACCTATAAAATAAAGCAGGTGTACGATTATTTTACCACCGATAATATTGGTAACACTTATTTAGTAAACGGTGAAGAATTGATCAAGTATAATAATACAGGGGTGTTATTTAAAAAATACAGTAACAAACGTTATGGCAACATCACAAAGACCGATGCTACTAATGCTTTAAAGATCCTTTTGTATTATAAAGATTTTCAGCAACTGGTGTTTGTAGATAATCAATTGTCGCAGAACGGCGATGTTATTTCTTTGGAACAATTAGGGTACGAACAAACCGAATTGGTTTGCTCATCCTTCAATAACAGTTTCTGGATCTACAATAAGCAAAACAACGAACTGGTTCGTTTTAACGAAAATTCGCAACCTGTCGCTAAAACCGGAAATCTTAAACAAACCTTACGCGCTAATATAAAGCCCAATTTTATGTTAGAGCATAATAGTTATCTGTATTTAAATTGTCCGGATAACGGCGTTTATGTATTCGATATTTATGGCACATTCACCAAGATCATCAGTATTAAAAATTTGGAAAATTTTCAGGTGAGTAATAATATTTTGTATTACTTTAAGGACAGGCAGTTGGTCATGTACAATTCAAAGACCTTTGAAGAGCAAATCCAATACAATGATAACTATTACAGTGTAAGAATGGAAAAGACCGTTTTTGTCAGTTGCAATAGTTCTGTTCAAATCTTTTGTAAATGCCCAGAAATAACAGGAAAAGAAGTGTCATACTAGGCCCGGCAAGTATGACCAATAATTTGGGTTTGTTTTCCGGTAGTCATGGTTCGTCAAGCTCACCATGACAAAGCCGTAAAAACCTGAGCTAATTTATTCAAAAATACCTGTTGTTCTTTCCCTATAAATAACGTATTTTTGGGACTTATTTTTAGAACCCTATGGCCAAGTTCTCGCCTCTTAAAGTAAAGGATATTAAACGCGAAACCGCCGACGCGGTATCTGTCGCATTTGAAGTACCTATTACACAGCAAATAGCTTATCAGTACAAACAGGGGCAATACATTACATTAAAGATGAACATTGGCGGCGAAGAGCTTCGTCGGTCATATAGTATTTGTACCAGTCCGTACTCGGAAAAAGAATTACGCGTGGCCATTAAAGAAGTAAAGGGTGGCAAGGTGTCTTCATACATCAATCAAAAATTAAAAGTGGGCGATGTGATCGAAGTGATGACACCCATGGGAAATTTCCATTCGGTGTTATCGGGTAGTAATAAAAAACATTACGTATTGTTTGCCGGAGGAAGTGGTATCACGCCCATGATGAGTATTTTGAAAAGCGTGCTGCATATTGAAAAACAAAGCAAGGTAACGTTGATCTATGCTAATAGGAATGAAGACGCCGTTATATTTAAAAGCGAATTGGAAAAATTAGCCCACGATAACAGCGATCGCTTTCAATTGGTAAATGTATATGACGATCCTAAAGGAGCTACTCCACCGCTTAATAAGGGTTTAATAACCTCAGATCGTACAAAAGCCTTATTAGAAAATTACGGAGGCGTTAATGCCGATGAATATTTTATTTGTGGTCCTGGGCCATTAATGGAAAATATCAATAATGCTTTAGGTGACTTGAAAATTGCCAAGGAAAAAATTCACATCGAATATTTTACCAGCGTTATTGAAGCGGTAGCAAAAGCCGAGGGCGCTAATTCCGGTAAAAATGTAAAAAGCGCCGTAACGGTTATGCAATATGGTATCGAAACCCATTTTGATCTCGAAACCGATGGGTCCACTATTTTGGATGCCGCTATTGATGCAGGAGTAGATGCGCCCTTTAGTTGCAAAGGCGCGGTGTGCTGTACCTGCAGGGCAAAAGTATTGGAAGGAAAAGTAAAAATGGATGCCAACTTCGCTTTAACGGATGCCGAAGTAGCAGAAGGTTATATTCTCACCTGTCAATCGCACCCACTTACCGATAAAGTAGTGGTGGATTACGATGCGGTTTAATTATTGATTATTTCTGATTTGCTCTCTAAACTTAGCGCCTTTTGCGTCTTCGTGGCTATCTTATGCGTTTTAGCCACAAAGCCACAAAGACGCGAAGACACAAAGTAACACAAAGATCATTTTTCGAGAGTAATTCAATCCCAGACCAGCTTTGTGATCTTTGTACATTTCTTGGTGTCCTTTGTGTTTTCTGCCTCTATTTATTTAAATAATTTTCCTTTTTGATCCAACCTGTATATTTAGGAGCATCAATTTTCACGTAACCGTTTTTACACCCTTTAAACCAACAATCAGTTATTTCGTAACCGTTTTCTTTTTCCATGGCGGAAAGACCGTCTTTTGATTTATTATAATAACCGACTATTTTAGAGCCGTCTTTAGGTTCAGAATAAATTGGAATGCTATCAGAACCATTAAATTGGACGGTAACATTTAACAAATTGGCAACTTTTTTTACCCTCATAATTTGTTTCGATGGCTCTGTTGAATTTGTTTTTATAAACCAAAAAATGGAAGAATCTTTAACAATTTGATAAAGTGTATATTTTTCGTTGGTAGCAGGCAGCTTAAGATAATCTTTAACCTCTTTATTTTTTTCCCATGCTTTCATTTTTAAATCACGATCAACCAACTTTATAATGCAATCGCATTTGTATGATTGAGAAAATAATCCAACGTTAAGGAATATGAAGTATAAAGCAACTAATTTCATTAATTAAATAAAGATAATGAATTTTAAATAAGCTAATTTTTGCAAGAAGACGCTTTGGTACGAAGTAACCTGAAGCCTCTGTGTCTTTTGTACATTTCTTGGTGTCCTTTGTGGTTTATGCTTCTAAAAGAACTAAAACTTAACCCCCAAAGAAAAAGAAAAATGATTGCCATTGATGTACAGGGAGGATGGCGTAAAGGTATCGCTTAATAAATAAGGCGACAATCCCTGGCGATAAGTTATTTCGGCGAAAAAGGCAGTGCGGGTATTATCCGGATTGTTTTTTTGAATGCCATAAGTAATACTTAAAAATGGGTTATGTTTATTGGTTACCGTGGGATTTTTGAACGTGATGTCTTCAGCTTTACTTAAGACCTCATTACCGTTTTCGCTTACTTTTAAATTGGCGTTCAAGATCGTTCGTAAATGATAGCCAAACATAAAATACGGCGTAAAGAGGGCATTGTTCTCGTGTTTAAGGGATAGTTTTACCTGAAGAGGAACATCGATCTCGTTAATGTATAAACTATAATTAAAGCCCATGTCGTCGTTATACAATTGTAACTCGCCAGGCGCAAAATAATACGAATTAAAATTCATGCCTTGCACAAGATACTCAACGCCAAAAAGAAAATGCACATTGTGCGCGTTATTCATTCGAATTTCTTCTTTCAAAGAGATCACTCCCGATGCTTTTTGGTGCGGCTTACGGGCATGATGTTCGTTAATGGAATACATGCTGATAAGTGGTCCCGCGGTAAATCGGGTTCTTATGCGTGGTGATTTGGCGCGTTTGGTTTTAGTATAGGAATTTGAAAAAAACAAAGGAGGTTCTGTTGCAAAAAAATTTGCACCGAAAAAAACAAGAAGTAACAGATATATTTTCTTCTTAAGCATTACTATTTCTAAATACCGTTGTGGCGTTGGCCTGCGCCGTTGGCATAATGATCACATCGTTAATATTTACGTGGGCCGGTCGCGATGCCATCCAATAAATGGTTTCAGCAATATCTTCTGGCAATAAAGGCTGCATTCCTAAATATACTTTTTTAGCACGGTCTTCATCGCCATCAAAACGCACCACACTAAATTCCGTTTCTACCATGCCGGGATTAACGGCCGATACTTTTATATTATAGGGAAGAAGATCAATGCGCATGGTTTTGTTCAATGCGTCAACGGCGTGTTTAGAAGCGCAGTATACATTGCCGTTAGCATACGCTTCTTTGCCGGCTACTGAACCTACGTTAATGATGTGTCCTTTTTTTTGTTCTATCATAATTTTACTAACGCATTTGGTAATATAAAGTAATCCCTTAATGTTAGTATCGATCATGCGTTCCCAATGTTCCAGACTCCCATCCTGAATAGGTGCGAGTCCAGCCGCCAACCCGGCATTGTTCACCAACACATCTATCTTTTTAAAATCGGCAGGTAAACCGGTAATTTGTTTTTCTACTTCGGGCTGCACGCGAATATCAAAATTAAGGGCAAGTATCTTTACCTGGAATTTTTTTTCAAGATCGGTTTTCAATTGTTGTAGTCGGTCATTTCTTCTTCCGGTAATAATTAAATTGTAACCGTTCTTGGCAAAGATCTCTGCCGTGCTTTTTCCTATGCCCGAGGTGGCGCCTGTAATAAGTGCTATCATACGTGTAAATTTTGCCTCACCCCGTCATCCCTACGGGATGCCACCCCTCTCCTTAAAGAGAGGGGGACGTGGCGAGATGAGTTTTTATAATATTTAAAACTTTTCTAATATCTTTAACTACTTCTTCGTTTTTAAAACGAATGATCTTTAACCCTAATTGTTCCAGAGCATAAGTTCTAGATTCGTCTTTTTCTTTGTTTTCTTTCTGGTTGTGAATTTCACCATCTAATTCAATTACTAATTTATGTTCATGACAATAAAAGTCTGCCACAAATTTATACAAAGCGTGTTGTCTTCTGAATTTTTCGCCATTTAATTTCTTATTCTTGAGTTTATTCCAAAGAAGATCTTCTGCCTCGGTAGTACACCGTCTTAAATTACCGGCTATTTCTTTTAGTTCAGGCGAGGCATAATGGTGTAAAGAATCAGAATACTCCTTCGGTTCTTTCCGTAATGTATTTCTAACTTCAGTATTCATTTTATAAACCAATTTTTCACTTCTACGTCACTCACGCCCCTCTCCTCCAGGAGAGGGGTCGGGGGTGAGGCCAAACTATGTATGTAATTTACTTTTTCTGTATCCGTACATAAAATAAACGGCAAGGCCTATCAATAACCAAACCGAGAACCAGACCCAGTTAGAAGCTTCCATCCCTGTTAATAAATAACAGCACGAAACCAATCCCAGAACCGGTATTAAAGATAAGTTTTTTAAAAAAGATAAAACAGCCATCACCACACAAATTAACAAAAACACCAGCATGGGAATATCTTTAGAGGCTGTAGACCTTGTCATGTTAAATTTTTCAGAAAGGAAATCGGGATTTACGTAAAATAAAAGGGCTCCTGACGCGATCACCATAAGTGGAAAAATAAATTTGGCGTTAATGTATGGGAGACGAAATTTTCCTCTGCGCTCTTCTCCGCCTTCGGCCGAAGATCTTTTTTCAACGTGCGGTAATGTTAGCACGCCACCGCAAACCAGTACAAAAGCAAACAAAGTGCCTATACTGGTAAAATCCAGAACAAATTTGGGATTGGTAAAAAATAAAGGAATACCAACCACTAAACCCGTAACAATTGTAGAAAAACCCGGCGTTTTATATTTAGGATGGATCTTTGCAAATTTCTTTGGTAATAATCCATCGCGACTCATGCTCATCCAAATGCGGGGTTGTCCCATTTGAAAAACCAATATCACACTGGTCATGGCCACCACTGCGGCGATAGAAACAATGTACAACATCCACTTCACATTTTTGGAAGCGAACACTTCCGCTAAGGGATCAGAGACATTTAGTCGGGCGTAAGAAACCATGCCGGTTAAAACAAGCGCCAGAATAACAAAGACTACCGTGCAAATTAAAAGCGAATAGATCATGCCCCTTGGCAGATCGCGCTGAGGATTCTTGGTTTCTTCGGCTAAAGTTGAAACCGCGTCAAAACCTATATAGGCAAAAAATACGGAAGCGGCCCCACCCATAACACCACTAAATCCATTAGGCATAAATGGTGTCCAGTTATCCATGTCAATATAGAAAGCGCCTACTATGATCACCAAAACAATAATTACCAGTTTAATGATCACCATCGTGTTACTCACATTACGCGATTCTTTAGTGCCACGGTAAACAAGCCAGGTAACAACTATATTAATAAAAACAGCAGGCAGGTCAAAAATAATTCGAAGCCCGTTAATTTGTGGGGCAGTGTTCCAGGCCGTTAGACTTTCGCCGGGAGTATTATCAATAAATGCTTTGGCTGATTCGGAATAGTTAGCGGTGAGCCATGCCGGTAGGCCGGGAAATAAATTGGTGAAATACCCGCTCCACGAAAAAGCCACATAAATATTGCCGATAGAATATTCCATTAACAGAGCCCAGCCAATTATCCAGGCAAACAATTCGCCAAACGAAACGTAAGCATAGGTATAGGCGCTTCCCGAAACCGGAGCACGCGAAGCAAATTCGGCATAACATAAAGCGGTAAAACCACAGGCAACCGCACAAATGATAAATAAAAAAATAACACCAGGCCCGCCGCTAAAACAGGCCGAACCAATACTACTGAAACTTCCGGCGCCTATGATGGCGGCAATTCCAAAAAAAGTAAGGTCGCGAACATTCAGAACTTTATGTAAAGAACCATGTTCTTCGTGTTCCCCCGAATTAACCGCATGTATGGATTTTTTACGTAAGGCCTTCATTAAGAATAATTCTTAAAGTTAAAATATAATTTCAGGTATTTATGGATCTTTTAAAGAATATAAAAACCCTGCTTTGTTCAAATCTTTGGGCATTAGTAACAAAAAGGGCGGCCATCAAAATAAAAGGAATAACCAGCGACCTATACCGTTCAATAGCACCAATGTTGGGTGAAGTAATACCGATTATCAATAATACAGATAGGCCTATACTTAGGAAATAAAGCGGCCATGGATCCAGGAAACGTTGCTTAACTGAACCCCATATAAAACAAAGAAGAGCGGCCAAAATAAAAAGATTCTCAATGGAGGCCATTTGATCCATGGTGTTTCTTGCGTCAAAAAATAGGGGTTTACAAAGCGTGATGTAAAGTGCAAAGGGTAATGTTTTTATTAAAGAAACGTAGTTGTTATTAATAAGTGGAATTTTAATAGTGGAATTGGCAGGGGGAAGATCAAGGTGTAATTTAAAAAGACGTACTGTATCGGTATTATATGCCATGCTCAAAGTATCTTGTTGATGACTGTGTTCCCAATACGTGTAAGAAACACCTTTTTTGATCTTAACCTTATTGCGGCCAAGTAAAGTATCTACTTTCGAAAAATCGTATGGCATTCGAACATATTTTTCCTTATCCAATAAAAAAATGCCGCCGTTAGAAAGATCAACAAAGGTAAACTGCCGGGTGGAAATAAGCGATAAAATGGTTTTGGGAGGTAAACGTTTTTAATAACACGTTTCCTAAAACCAACAAAAGTAATAGAGAAAAAAACGTAAACCAACGATTTTATTTTTATCACTTTAACTGCGTAAATGGAAAAGAATACAACCGAAAAAAGAAGAACCGGAACAAGTATAAAGGGTTTAAGTAAAAAGGAAACAATGATAGTGACAACAATAAAAATCATGTTTTTTATACGGAGATCCTTATCAATTAAGATCCGTTTTAAAGAAATTAAAAGTAATCCCATTATAAAAAGGGTAGGGGCCTCTTTAAATAACCCAGAGGTCCAGAATAGTAAACCGGGAAAGATGAGCCAGCACAAAAAAAGCAAGACCTCTTTGCCCTTGAACAGAAATTTAAAAGCCTTATAACACCAGTTTATTCCAATTAAAGAGATAACAGCGCTAAATAATGCGTACAAAATAATTATTAAATGAAATAAAATGAATGAGCGCATGAAGCCGAATGATCAAACGATTATCGTTATAAAAGAATTCATCCGGATTTTTGTCCCACACCACCGTATGTATAATATGGTCTTTGAATAAAGCTGAGGTTACCGATTCGTCCTGTAATCCAAACAACACTTTAAGGAAATCCAAAAAACTGGAGCCGGCTATATCGTGGATCACACGGGCATCGTTAAAAAAATTACTGGCATCAAGATAATTTGACGCCCCGTAAAGTTTATAGTAGATCCACCCAACAACGCCAATACCAATGCATTTAATGGTAAAGGCCATGGCATAAAATTTCGGATTTAGAACGTCGTCTTTTAAAAGACCAAATAATTGGGTTTTAGAGACCAAAAAATAAAAGAGTAAAAGGTATATGGTAAAAACGGTCATTAACTTGCACTCTTAATTAAAAATAAGGTTTACGGGTTATCAACCACGGCTAAATATTTTGTTTTCGAATCAAAGGCAAAGCGGGTGATCTTTTTAATACCCAGTGGTGCCAGATCAAATAGCGTGGGCCATGATCCCGTTTTTTGATCATACCGCAAAATCAGCGCGCCTTCCGATTTAAGTAAACCCAGGTCCTTATGCCAAATAAAATCTTCGGCAGTGCTTTTATGAATGGCAAATTCATCGCTGCGTTTAATAAGAGTATGATACACGCGGTACCTGATCTGTGTACTGTCTTTTATGGCGTAAATAAACGAGTTACCATCTATTTTTTTGAAAGCGCGAGAAGGACTATTGCAGATCCATTTGTCTTCTTTAGTATTATTATCGAATCGTAATAAAGAATGCGGCGAAGTTAATTTGTAATATAAAAGGGTGTCTTTGCTCAACCAGGTATAATAACCAATAGAGTCAATGCTTTCATTAAAACATTTATTTCTGGCGCCATCTAAATTGTAGATCCAAAAGTGTTGCGATGAATCGGCTTCAACGGTAACGCACGAAAAATGGGTGTTGTCGGGGGTGTATTGCGGTGAGTACTCACTCTCTTTAGTTTGGGTTAATTGTGTTGACATTTGCTTTGATAAATTGTAGGCGTAAACATCCGATTGTTTTCCATCGTAAACGCCAACATATAAAATGGTTTTGTCGTCGGGTGTAAAGCAGGGTTGGTTATCGTAACCTTTTCGGGAAGTGATATTTTTTCCCTCAACAATCTTTAAAATTTGCTTTTCGGTTTTAATTTTAAATAACCAGATATCGGTTTCCGGAAGCTGCGCCGAAAGCATGTTACAAAAAAATAATAAGCCTATGATCTTACGCATTGCCGGTATTAAATTTTAAGAATACTCTTTCAAACACCTTGTAAAAAACATATCCCCATAATATCCCGTCGAGGAATCCAAAGAACACATCGGCAGGGTAATGTACCCCAAGGTAAACACGACTATAACCTGCCAGTAAAGGCCATATAAAGATTAAAACGCGATATTTTTTTGGTACCCACGATAAACAGAAAAATAAAAAAACGGCAACCCCCATGGTGTTGGCCGAATGCGCTGAGAAAAACCCAAAAGTTCCACCGCGATGGTCGTTTACAATGTGCACCTGATCTTTAAGAATTAAATTATGTGTTGGACGATAGCGCTGAACAGATTTTTTTACAAGATTGGAAGATTGATCGCAAAACACAATGGTAAAAGCCACGAATAAAAGAGATACCAACAAGAATTTAATTTTTTTTATTTTAAAGATGTGAAGCGCTATAAACGCGAAAACCGGAATAAAGATCCATCCTTCCGACACGAGCCAAAAAAAATCATCGGCTAACGGCGTGTGCATTCCGTTAATTTTTAAAAGAAGCGTTTGGTCAATATGTTTAAGCGATTCAAACACAATAAATATTATCTTCTTCTTTTCTTTTTGCTTTTTCCTTTGCTGCGGTTATCCCTATTGTCTTTTTTGTCGGTTCTGTTTCTTCCTCCCTGGTGGTTCATTTTTTCCATTCTTGTACCGCCAAATTCATCGTCGCCGGCAAAAGCGAAATCCAATTGTTTTTTTAGCAGATCGGCTTTCCTTACAATAATACTTACCTTATCGCCTAAAGCGTAAACTTTTCCTTTGTGCCTTCCAACATAACGGTAATTATCTTCGTCGTAAATGTAGGCGTCATCATTCATGTCGCGGGTCTTTATCATCCCTTCGCATTTGTTCTCGATGATCTCAACATAAATTCCCCATTCGGTAACCCCGCTGATGACGCCGGCAAAAATATGACCTATTTTATCCGATAAGTATTCCACCTGTTTGTATTTGATGGAGGCTCTTTCAGCATCTGCCGCAAGACGTTCCATTTCCGACGAGTGTTTGCATAATAATTCCAATTCATCTTTACTTGGATGCGATTGGTGAGTTAATTTACTTTCCAATAAGCGGTGTACCATCACATCGGGATAACGACGGATGGGTGAGGTAAAATGCGTGTAATATTCAAAGCCCAAACCATAGTGCCCTACATTTTTTGTGGTATAAATAGCTTTAGGCATACTGCGAACCGCCAGTAATTCGATCATGCCCTGTTCGCGTTTGTTTTTAACGTCCTGCAATAATTTATTAATGGCTTGCGCGGTTTTTTGTTTTCCCCCTATGGCCATCTTATGTCCAAAGCGTGCTACGAAATTTACCAATTCTTCCATTTTTTCATCGGCAGGCGTATCGTGAACCCGGTAAACACAAACGTTCTTGTCTTTATCTTTCTGCGACTGGTGTTGGGCAACACCGCCATATTTATCAACCCCGCTTAAAAACTCGGCTACTTTTTTATTGGCCAGTAACATAAAATCTTCAATGAGTTTATGAGCGTCCTGTTGTGTTTTAAAGAAAACACCAATTGGGTTTCCTTCTTCATCCAAATGGAATTTTACTTCCGCTTTGTCAAAAACAATGGAACCTTTTCGTAAACGTTCGGCACGTAATTTTTTAGCAAGGCGGTCCAACACCAATATCTCATCCTTAAAATCACCCACCTCAGTTTCAATTATCTTTTGAACCTCTTCATAAGCGAAACGACGATCGCTTAATATAACGGTCTTTCCAAACCATACATCGTGTATTTTAGCGTCGTCGTCCATTTGAAAAACAGCGCTAAAACAATATTTTTCTTCATTTGGCCTGAGTGAGCAGGCAAAATTACTCAGCACTTCGGGAAGCATAGGAATGCAACGGTCAACAAGATAAACCGAAGTAGCACGGCGCACGGCTTCTTTATCTAATGTAGAATTTGGTTTTATATAATGCGTTACATCGGCAATGTGAACACCTACTTCCCATAAGCCGTTATCCAATTTCTCTAATGAAAGCGCGTCGTCAAAATCTTTCGCGTCCACCGGATCAATGGTCATGGTAACTACTTTTCGGAAGTCGCGACGCTTATCAATTTCTTTTTGTGTTATTTCGGTAGGAACTTTTTTTGCGGCGGCTTCTATCTCATCCGGAAAATGTTCGGGCAAACCGTATTCGGCCATAATAGCGTTCATTTCCGTTTTGTGTTCTCCCGGATTTCCAAACACATTCACGATCTCGCCGGTTGGATTGTGATCACCATTACGCCATTCTTTAAAACGTACTAAAACTTTTTGTCCCTCTTCGGCGCCGTTAAGATCGTCGAGGCGCACAAAAAAGTCGACGTGAATCTTATTTCTGTCGGGAATAACAAAAGCAAATTTCGGCAGAATTTTTACCGTGCCCACAAATTCACTTCGCGAACGGTTGATCACGTCAACAACTACTCCTTCTCTTCTTTTACCTGAATGACTTTTATCAATGGCCACTTTTACAAGATCGCCATTCAAAGCATCTTTTGTTTTTTTCTCAGGAATAAAAATATCCTTATCGTTTTCGTTCGTCACCACAAAGGCGCTTCCTTGTTGTGTGAAATCAATAATGCCGGTGAGGTATTGTTTATTGTCTTTGGCCTGAAATTTGCCAACTTCTTTTTCTTTAATGAACCCCTGATTTTTTAGAGCTTCTAAAACTTCAATCAATTCTAAACGCTCGGCCTCGGTGTTGTGTTCCATAGCGGCGCCAATTTGTTTGTAATTGAATGTTTTTTCGGAATTGTGCTGCAAAAATGCCAGAACTTCTTCGAACAAATATCTTTGGGGTTGCTTTTTCTTTTTACTCATAAATTATACCCTAAAGATAAGGCTAATTTGCGAATAAAACCTTAATTCTTCTTACCGGAAACGCCTATCTCTTCGGCTTCAAATTTTACAACAACCAGCGTGTTGGTCTTGGGTTTTAAGATCATAGGTTTAGAAGGAACATCATACCAGAATTTCATATAAAAAACGAACTCATATGTACTCGGATCCAATATCATAATCGAAGTACCGGTTTTATCAATTTTTGGCTGTATAACGGTGTCAATATTCAATTTAGTATTGATCATTTTAAATGCGACGCGACTGGTAACAGGTTTGCCAACAGGACTTAAAGACTTAAAGGTTATCTTTGATTTATTGGTGGGATCAGGAGTTGGTTTTGCAATTTTGCATGAACCTTTATTGGTTTGCGAAAGGGCTAAGTGGGAAATAAAGATCAATAATATAATTAGCTTTTTCATGCCCCTAATATAAACAAATTAGTAATTGGAGAGCAATTTTACTATTGAAAATATTCGATCTTTCGTTCTTTAAAGAATTTTGGTTTATCATCCTTGTAAACCGTACAAGTTATCCAGTTGCCTGATTCATCAAATGTGTACTTATACTTATATTTCGAAGTTAAAACACCATGCGAATCGTAATTGTCGATCTCAGTGGTATTGTTATTCTTATCGTATTTTATCAGCATTTCCTCGTCGGGATATCCTTCGGCATTGAGCCATGATTTTTTTATGATGTTATAGTTAAGGTCGTATTTAAAACCTTGCCTGTTGGTAATGCCTTTCAAAGTAGCAGTAGTTTGATACATAACACCTCTGGTATAATCACGTTTGCAAATAATATGATCCGCAGGCCGGCCTTTATCGTCGAATTCTTTTTGTTCAATAATGTTGTGTTTCGCATCGCGTGCAATGATGCGTTTAAAATACACACTGCCGTTTGAGCGATATTTTATTATTTCAGTAAGGTTATTGGTGTATGTATAAACGCTTCTGTATTTTGTTCCGCCCGATTTGGTAGTGTATACTTCCTTTAAACGGTTAATGGAATCGTATATCAAACTGTCTTTTGTGTCGAGGGTATTATCGACGTTATAAAAGATCTCGAGCGTTTTATTACCTTCTTTATTAAAAGCGGTATAGTTGGCATCGGTATAACTTTTCGATACTTTTCCCTTGACCATTTTTTTTGTTACGCTGTCGGTACTCGCTTCGTATTCGGTATAGGTTATAGATCTTACTTTACCTAAAAGATTCATCGCAGCGGCGTCTTTTTTTTGCGATAACAAAACAAGTGACGAAAAGAAAGATAGTATGAAAAAAACAGACTTCATGGTTTTAATTAAGAAGGGTTTCAATAGCCTTTGGAAAATAATTATACTCCAGATCATGGATCTTCAACGCCAGTGTTTCAGGTGTTTCATTGGTGTCAACTGCGCATTTGGCTTGCAAAATTATCTTGCCTTTGTCGTATTCTTCATTCACAAAATGAACGGTAATACCGCTTTCTGTTTCCTTATTTTGTATAACCGCTTTGTGTACATGGCTACCATACATACCGGTGCCGCCGTATTTTGGCAAAAGCGAAGGGTGAATGTTCACGATCTTGTTTGGGAAAGCCTTCACCAGCGCTTCAGGGATCTTTAACAAAAAACCGGCCAAAATAATGAGATCGATCTTTTCAGATCTTAAAAATTCAATGATCTTTTCGGTGTAATTACTCAGCGCTTCTTTACTAATGATCTGTACGATCTTTTTATGTTTTTCGGCACGGGCCACCACGCCGGCGTTATCTTTATTGGTTACAACTAATTTTATCCTGATGCGCGGGTCCTTTGCGAAGTGGGTCATCAAATTCTCAGCGTTACTCCCTTCACCCGATGCAAATATGGCGGCATTTATCATTCTACAAATTTAGGAATTGCTTTGTACCGTCATCAAAATTTTAACCACAGATTTTCACACATTAACACAAATTACATACAAATCAGCAAAAATCTGCGTAATCTTTAGCTTTCAATTATAAATAATCTCTTAACTTTACGAGCAATGTTTTCCGACTTCATTAACTGGAATCCCAGTCCCGAAATTTTTACAATCCCCGGCATTGATTGGCCCGTGCGTTGGTACGGTTTAATGTGGGCCCTCGCTTTTATTGGAAGCCATTTTGTAATGAACCGTATTTACAAAACGGAAGGCCGCACCGAAAAGCAATTGGACCTGTTAACGCTTTATATTATTGTGGGAACAGTTTTGGGCGCACGACTCGGGCATTGTTTGTTTTATGGACCTTTGTTTGATGAGGGCGGACAACAAGGATATTTATCACACCCCTTAAATATTTTAAAAGTTTACGAAGGTGGTTTGGCGAGTCATGGTGGGGCTGTAGGAATTGTTGCTGCTATTTTACTGTATTGCCGTAAAACCAAGGAGAATATTTTATGGATGTTGGATAAAATTGTGGTAGTGGTTCCCTTTGCCGCTATGTGTATCCGCTTTGGAAATTTAATTAATGGCGAGATCGTTGGTAAAGTAACAGATGTGCCATGGGGTTTTAAATTCTTTAATAACGATGAAGATCAGTTTAATTTAAGAGAACACGATTTTCCAATTCCTACCCGACATCCGGCGCAATTGTACGAAGCCATATTTTGTTTGGGCCTATTCATTTTATTTTACTGGCTCTGGAAAAATAAACGCGATAGTTTAGGAAGAGGATTTATGTTTGGACTTTTATGTGTGTTATTGTTTGTAGAACGTTTTTTTGGCGAATTTATTAAAGAAAACCAGGTAGCATTTGAAGATGATATGGCATTGAACATGGGACAGATATTAAGTATCCCTTTTATTTTATTGGGAATTTACTTTATGTGGAGATCAAAAAAAGAAATTAAAGCGTCGAGCCCTGTTGCAGAAGAAAGTGGCGCAAAAACGGAACAGTAATAAGATCAAATTGGAACTACCGCTAAATAGCCTCTTGTTAAGATCGATCAAAGCTTCCATCGAAGCGGGGTATGAAATTTTGAAAGTGTACGATACCGAATTTAATGTACAGTATAAAGACGATGATACGCCTCTTACGAAAGCCGATCAAAATGCCAGTAATAAAATAATTGAGTTGCTTGCCGATACCGGTATTCCGGTTTTGTCAGAGGAGGGAGAACATTTTACTTATGAAAAAAGAAAACAATTAGAAGATATTTTCATCGTCGATCCTTTAGATGGCACAAAAGAATTTGTTAAGCGTAACGGGGAATTCACTGTAAATATCGCCCTTATTCATAAGAACCAACCGGTAATTGGTGTTATATTTTCGCCGGTATTTAAGGATCTTTATTTTGCCGCCAAAGGGATTGGTTCTTTTAAATTAGATAAACATACTTTTATTGAACTGGCATATCAGATCCACGATATGTCGCTTGAAAAGATCATCATGTTCTCAAAAAAATTGCCAAAGCAAAGCTATCCCGAAGTGTATACAGTTGTGGCCAGTCGTTCGCATTTGAGTGCCGAGACCTACAGTCATATTGAGAAATTAAAACATAAACACAGCGAGGTGAACATGGTAAATACCGGCAGCAGCATAAAAATGTGTTGGGTGGCCGAAGGATTAGCCGATGAATACCCGCGATTTGGGCCTACAATGGAATGGGATACTGCGGCTGGCCAGTGTATTTTAGAAAACGCGGGTTGCGAATTAATTGATTCGGAAACAGGGCAGCCTATGCGTTATAATCGTGAGATTATTTTGAATAATTCTTTTGTGGCGAGGAGAAAATCAACTACTTGAGAAAACTTTTTTCTTAAAACTGAAACTTACTTTTCCCTTTAAAAAATCGAAATGGCATCTTTCTCAAGATTTATAGAAATAAAAATCAATTATCTTTTATGGAATCAATGGTGGCGGTTCTTCCAACCGAACAGGCGTTGGCGGCATCTTTATACCGGTAGGCAACTTCTACGTGTTGTCCCTCTGCAAGGGTAACCGAAAAATCGCTTAAGTTCAGGGGTTGCACCATGTCGTTGCCATTGGTGTCCTGTTCATCCAGTTTTATCATCCAGCCGCATCCCGAAAAAGTAACATTGGTGAGTTTCCCGCCATAAGTTTTATTCTTCTTTTTACAGGTAACGCATAATAGAACGATAAGGATAATGGCTATTGATCTTAATACTTTCACTAAAATCATTTTTTCATTTCTTTCGAAGAGGTATTTACCTTTTCTTTCAGCTCTTCTTTAAAGGCCGATAATTTTTTAAGGATCTCTTTATCGTTAGTGCCAATGATCTGGGCAGCTAAGATACCGGCATTTTGCGCGGCGTTAATGGCAACTGTAGCTACTGGAACACCGTTAGGCATTTGAACGATAGAAAGTAGTGAATCCCAACCATCAATACTGTTGCTGCTTTTTACGGGTACTCCAATAACAGGTAACGGTGTTAAGCTAGCTACCATACCCGGTAAATGCGCGGCTCCACCGGCACCGGCAATAATTACTTTTAATCCGCGGTCAGCGGCATTTTTGGCGTACTCTACCATTTTATCGGGTGTGCGGTGTGCCGAAACGATATCGATCTCGTATGCTATTCCAAATTTTTGTAAAATCTCGGCGGCAGCGTTCATAACACTTAGATCACTTTGGCTGCCCATAATAATGCCTACAACTGGTTTACTCATGATGCAAAGGTAGTTAAAATAATGAACAGGTATTTGGGAATGAGTCATTTGCTAAAGCCCATAAATCCTTGATTATCAATTAAAAATGACTAAATTAGTTAGAACATTACTTTGGGTGTTACCAACATGTGTTTGCTTTAATAAACGGGCAGCTCCCATATCCTTAACCCGGATAATACGTATAAAAATTGGTGCAGATAACCGAAATATTAAACGACGAAAATAAAGGTATAGAGTGGCTATACCGGAATTTTGGAAGAAAGCTGGTAGGTTATGCCATCAACACCTATAGTGTGACCGAAGACATAGGATGGGATCTGGTTTATAAAACAATATATAGAGTAGTGGAAGTGCACAATGGTTATAAATTTGAAACAGAGGCAAAATTAGGTTCTTTTATTTTTACCATTTTCATCAATTACTTAAAGAATTTTTTACGCGATGAAAAAACGAAGGCTAACGGTGTGGTATTTGTCCCCATTGATGAAAACAGAACCTATGTAGCGAAACCGGCGGTAAATACAAAGAATGATAAGTTGAACATGCTGAATTACGAGTTAAGTTTATTAGAAGATTGGCAGCGAATTTTATTACTGATGAGAAGTCAGGGCGCCAGTTACTCGGAAATAGCGGCTTTTGTCAATAAGCCCGAAGATCAGCTTAAAGTGTATTATCAACGATTGAAAAACAAGATCACAGAAAAACTAATTAAAGAGGTAGAAACTGAAAAAAAACAAGTGAGAAATGTCGGCTAATAATAAATATACGGATAAGGAGTTTGAGAAGCTGATGCAGGATGCGTTCCTGGATCTGGATACCGGTAACCCCGAGAACAGCTCGTTGCTTGATGAAGTTGCTAAAAGCGTTTATGCCACAGAATGGGCAGGCGTGAGCGACCGACATAATGCCGCTACTGTATCTCAAAAGAATAAAGTAGCCATGTGGGCTTGGTTCTTATCGGATGTGATCATTATTATGAGTGTTGGTTTTTTTGGATGGAATGTTTTGAGAAGTACGGATGCAAAAGCAGAAGGCACTAACTTAGCACAGGAGAAATTAGTTAATGCCGAAGCAAAAACACCGGAAGTGTCTAAAGAAGAGATCAAGAAGTCGATTACTGAACAAAAAGCAGAACTGCCGGTTTCAGAAAATAAAATCATCCAACAATCATCGCCACACAAAAAGTTCAACGCCGTGGATCCGGTTGTTACCGAGATGAAACAACTGGTTAGTTCAAATAATGTACCTACCCAAAAGAATAAAGATGGAAATGCAGATAATAAGCAGCCAGAAAAATTGGCGTCAGTGAGTCTAGTGAATAATGGATCCGCCATCAAAGGAGCAATTCAACAGGAAGAGACAATACCTACAAATTCAATTACCGAAAACCAAAATAAAATTAATGAGCAGCCAGTTTTGGGTGATAATACCGAAGATGCGGCTATGCCGGTATTCAGTGAAGAAGAAACCAATGAGCATTTCAAGGAAAAAGAAAAATTCATTCTTAGCTTCAGCGGCATGAAAAAAACAGAGTTTACCATTGTAGAAATGCCGGGTGAACAAAGCGGCCACCGTTTTTTAAAAACCAACGAGGTAAGTAATTTCGAATACAACATGTTCCTCAATGATCTGATCATAAAAGGAAAAACCAAAGAATACGAGATCGCAAAACACAAAACCGATAAAATGTTTGTGGGTAAAGATGAAATGATCAATAAAGTTTTTCTGAATCGCTACCTTAAAAAGAATAAATTCGAATATGAACACAAATACAAATATTATCCGGTAGTATGTGTTTCGGTTGAAGGGATGGAAATGTATTGCGCCTGGTTAAAAGAACAAATAGAAGAGTATTACAAACACAACAACCAGCAAGTAGCGGTTACCGTTAGATTACCAAAGACCGATGAGTGGAAAACCGCGGCTTTAAATGGACAGCCAAAACGTAAGTTCGCAACTTACAATGGTAAATTAACCGACGATGCTGCAAAAAGCAAATGGCTGGCTAATTTTGTTCAAACGCAAAACACCTATGTATCGGGCGACGAAAATATCTTATTGAACCGTTCATCCAGTAACAAAAAAATGAAACCGGCAACTTTAGGAAAGAACATGTTCACTATTTCATCGGTAACCGAAGGTCACGAAAAAAAGAATGAATCTTACAGCTTACAAAACATGAGTGGCAACGTATCGGAAGTAGTAATTGGCAGTGACGACGAAAACAGTAAAAAATACCGGACCATTGGCGGAAACTGGAATAGTAAAAAGAAATTCTTATTGATCCAGTCACCCGATGAGTTTAACGGAAATACAGAACCATCAATTTATGTCGGTTTCAGGCCAATAGTTATTCTGGAACCGTAGGACAGACCACAGCTAATATTATTAATTTAAAACACATTAGTATGAAAAACTTAATGATTGGAATGGTATTGCTTAATACCATCATGGGAGAAGTGTTGTTTGCACAACAAGACCCGCAGTTCACGCAATTTATGCACAGTAAATTAATTTACAATCCCGGTTATGCCGGTACTAGTGAATCGCTGTGTTTTAATACGGTTTATCGTAAGCAATATGTCAATTTTCCAGGCGCACCTACTACCGGGTTATTTAGTTTTGACATGCCAATAAGAAGAAACATTGGTATTGGCTTAAATGTGATGAAGGATGAAATTGGACCTTTAAAAACAACCTACGCGCGTTTAGCGGTATCATTTATTCAACCGTTAAGAGTTGGAAAAATAGGAATAGGTTTAGATGGTGGTTTGCAGCAATTGGCCATTTCAAATAATTGGATAGTGCCCGAACCAGGTAAAGAAGATCAGTACATCCCCGGTATGTATCAAAGCGGCGTTAATATTATCAACAATCCCAATTTAAATAAATCGACATACGATTTTAATTTTGGTGCTTATTATACTATTCCCAATACCTTTTATGTAGGATTATCTACCACTCATTTAACAGCGCAAAATATTTCAACATCTAAAAATATTTATTTTTCAATGGCGCGTCATTATTATTTGATGGCTGGCTATAGCAGGTTTCTTAATAATCCTAGAGATAACATTTCTGCAAACTTGAAAATAAAGACCGATGCCGCCACCACGCAGGTTGATGTGAATGTTACTTATACCAATGATAATTTATGGTGGACAGGCGTTTCTTTTCGACGCCAGGATGCCATTGCGCCAATGATAGGTTGTAAATTTTTTAACAGAAGTTTAAAAGTGGGTTACTCCTATGATATCACACTTTCAAAAATGCGGGGCTATTCTAATGGTACGCACGAAATAATGTTGAGCTATTGCATCCCTATGAGTAAAATAATTTGTCATCTTGATAGTACCGCTTATGATAATGTTAGATTTTTGAATGGAGTCAGGAATAATGAAGTGAAATAATATTTTAATTTTGCTGAAAACTAATAGAAACTTTTTGAACAAAACTAAGCTCTTTTTCGTTTTTACACTTTGCTATTGGTGTTTTATTAATGCCCAAATAAGTAATGAATGGACTTTAGGCTTTAATGAAAAAGAGCATAAAATAAGTAAAAAGGTGAGTTTGGACCCGATTCTTCTTACAAATGCTTTAATAAAAGGCAAGGTGAGTGAGAAAGAAAAGTTTGATGCCATTTTTGGATGGGTCGCCCTAAACATAAGTTATAACTATAAAGAATATTACTCATCCTATTCGAGTATACCGAACATTACGTCCATTTTAAATAAACGTAGTGCAATCTGTTTAGGATATGCCAACTTAATGGATTCACTATGTAAGATTGCGAGAATTTCCAATGTAACTGTTTATGGTTACGCAAAAGATGAAATATTTGATGTAGGAGATTCGATTTACGTTGACAACCACGCCTGGAATGCAGTTAAACTCGATGGACTTTGGTACGTTTATGATGTAACCTGGAGTGCAGGAATAAAAGAATATAGATTAAGATCCTTCAGTAGATTTATCGCGGGTCTTTTAGACAAACACCCTGAAAAGTATAAACAGAAAAAAATTAAAAGAAAACATTATCGTTTTAAAAGTGAATGCCGCTCTGAAGAAATTGGCGATGCAATTTATTACAAACAACGGTTTTTTAATTTTTGGCTGCGCAAAATTCTTTTTTTATTTAAAATGAGAAGCAGATTACATTATGTAAAAGGCATTAATACCGATTATTATTTAAGTGAGCCCAAAGTCTTTGCTATTACGCATTTCCCCGATAACCCGATGTGGGCACTGAGTTCCGATAAAACTATGCGTGATTTTGAAACCGATGATGCCTTTTATTTTTTGAGCGACAGCATTTACATTAAACAACTTCGCAAAGGAGAAGAATGCCAGTCTTGCGACAATTATCTCTTGCTTCCTGAAATAAATAAAGTTCGTAACCTGGAGTTTAACAGTAATCGCTTTAACGGCAAGAACCAATTTGTAGCTACGCTGTGCGAATATAAAGAGGGAAATTACCATTATATGAAGAGCCGCGAAACATTGGATTCGCTTCCTAAAATAAAACAGGCAGATAGTTCTTTTGTTAACTTCCAAAACACCCTAAAAGCCTTAAAGGCGAGCAAAAAAAATGTTGAGATTGATTATGTTCTTCAGGAAAATAAAAATAAAAAGAAAATGAGTTTGCTGCTTTCCGAAAATCGGCTTCATTCTTCTTTTTTGAAGAAAAAAATAAATACAACGTTAAGAGAAACGCGTAACACAAGAGAATTATTCAATCGGGCCGATGCGTTTCCACGAAATTACCGGAACAAAGCCAAAGAGATTGATAATTTCCGCACCGACCTCATTATGAACAACTCTAAAGTTTCGAAAAAGAAGATCGAAACTTCTTTGACTATTCTTACTAAGAAGGAAAAAATACTGGACTCTGTTTATAGGGTGATCGAATACAAAGAAGCGATTTTCGATACCATACTTGAAAATTTATCGTTGAATGTTTGGCAGGTGGCTTTTCAGCACGACTCCGTCATCCTTCCGTTCTCTAAAGGAATTAGATTAAGGGCAGCACAAAAAGATAATTTCAAGAAAATTGTTTACGATATAAGAAGAGAAATAGTGTTTCAGGAAACAAAATACAACACAAACATAAATTTACTGGTATTTGAACCTTCGCAAAAATGTTTTGCTTTATTCAAGGAGATAAGTAGATCGATCGACTTGAAAAATAGACTGGAGAAAGAATGTTTAAGCGTTAAACGTAATTTGGCGAAAGACGGGCAGTTAAGTTTGAAAGAGTTAAAAGCGTACAAGGAAATTATTTTAGTTGGTCGTATAAATGATTATTGCTGGATGGAAACGCGATCACCAAAACTGCTTTCATCTTTTTTAGGATACAGATTTTTATATCTGCGGCAAAGATTGGCCATCAACGTGATCTCTTTTGAAAACAAAGCAGAGCGTTACAGGCATTATGTCGTTAATGAAGAATTACAAAGAAGATATAAAAAATTCAAAGGAATTATTTCTGCTAATACTTGGCTTGTAAAAATGAGATTGAACGATTTGAAGCAGTATCGGAGATCTATTCTGAATCCGAAAAAAGCTAAGAAAACAAAAAAGTAATTTTAATTCAGGAGATCTGTTAATTTATTTTGTGTATAAACTTTACACCCGAATTTCTTCTTCCAATACTCCGCCAAATAAATTTGTTCACTTTGTCCGGGTGTTGGGATCAGGATCAGATTTTTCTTTCCCAAATAATGAAGATCCATTAAGGTGCTATAACCACTCCTGCATATTATTTTGTCGGAACTTAAAATTAATTCTTTCAGTTTTTCTTTAGTAGGTAGATCAAATATTTGGAAGCTATCGTTCGATTTCCGTTTATAGCTAGCTGCCTTGTCGCTTCCTCTTACCAATGCTATAGTTTTATTACTGCCGGAAAATTTTTTCATTAAGGCTTCTTCCAAAACACTCCTGCCGGGTTCGGGCCCCGATAACAAGATCAAATGATCGAATTTGTTCTTTTCAAAATGCACTTTTACATCTTCCAATCGGCTAAAGGGGCCAATGTATTTTACATTATTGTGAAAATGTTTTTTGGCGTGGGATAATTCCCCGCTAAGGCAATTTTTCTCCTCTTCATAATCGGGCACCCATACCTCATTAAAATGTTTGATATAGCGTTTGTTTATTTGCTGAACAGCACCTTTTAACAAGGGCGCTTTAAGGAACAACTGATGCGTTATAAATACCGAATGAATTTTTTTAGAGTATAAACCAAAACGGTTATCGCTCACCACCACATCAATAGCGTTATCGCGAATGATCTGTTTAAGCAACAAATGTTCCTGCGCAATGATGCGTGTTATTCGTGGCGAATTTAATCCAAGCTTAATCCATAACGGTAAGGTTTTAGAATACCTGATGTTATAAGAAGGTAGCTCTATTTTTTTTAATTGCGGAAATTCTTCGTCAAATATCAATTTGGTTAAAGGTGTAACACCTAGTATTACTTTATTGTTCTTTAACAATTGTTTAACCAAAGGCACACAGCGGGTGGCATGGCCCAATCCCCAATCGAGTGGCGCAACTAATATGGTTTTATTCGTAAACACGTTTTACAAAGTAAGTTAAGAAGATGTATAACGCAAAATAAAAGGCCTCAAATAAGAACAAATTAACAGTGTTTTTGTATAATAAGATTCAATTAATTTGCTACATTTACATTCCAAATTTTTAGAATGGAAAAAGTACTAAAAGCCCTTGGCATAAAAGAAATAAACGAAGGCGCCTCCACCGGCCAAAATTGGTTTTCACGTGGTAGTGTTATCGAATCATATAGTCCGGTTGACGGCAAATTGATCGCTAAAGTAAAAGCAACCAATCGCGCCGATTACGAAAAAGTAATTCATACTGCAATGGAGGCGTTTGTGTATTGGCGTGCCATTCCGGCACCTAAACGCGGAGAGATCGTAAGGCAGTTTGGTGATAAATTGCGTTCAAAGAAAAAAGAACTTGGGCAATTGGTTTCTTACGAAATGGGAAAATCATTACAGGAAGGTTTAGGCGAAGTACAGGAGATGATAGACATAT
Organism: Bacteroidia bacterium; assembly: GCA_044229775.1. GTDB lineage: Bacteria > Bacteroidota > Bacteroidia > B-17B0 > Aurantibacillaceae > JAHEYG01. Next base: position 21,472 of record JBGASH010000007.1, on the reverse strand, counting down.
GTGATTTTGCTGTGGGATTATCGCGACAACTTCATGGTTTAACCATGCATAGCGAAAGACCTTTGCACCGCATGTACGAACAATGGCATCCGTTAGGAATTGTGGGTATCATCAGCGCTTTTAATTTTCCGGTAGCGGTTTGGAGCTGGAATACTGCTTTAGCGTGGGTGTGTGGTAATGTGTGTGTATGGAAACCTTCCGAAAAAACACCTTTAACTTCTATTGCTTGTCAGAATATTTGGAACGAAGTGGCAAAAGAAAATAATTTACCGGAAGGGATCTCGTGTATAGTAAACGGAAATTATGAAGTAGGAGAATTTTTATCGGGCGATACTAATATCCCATTAGTGAGTGCCACCGGTTCAACCCGTATGGGAAAAATATTAGGAGCAAAAATTGCTGAGCGTCTCGGAAGATCGTTATTGGAGTTAGGTGGAAATAATGCTATTATTATTACACCTAATGCCGACATCAACATTGCTATTACCGCTGCGGTTTTTGGTGCGGTAGGAACAGCAGGACAGCGTTGCACCACTACCCGCCGTTTGATCATTCACGAAAGTATTTATGATAAAGTGAAAGAGCGTTTGGTGAGCGCGTATAAACAATTAAGAATTGGAAATCCTCTCGACGAGAACAATCATGTTGGTCCGTTAATTGATAAAAATGCGGTAGGGAATTATTTGAGTGCGTTGGAAAGAGCCATTGCCGAAGGTGGAAAAACATTGGTATCGGGAGGTGTGTTAGAAGGAAAAGGCTACGAAAGCGGATGTTATGTTAAACCCGCCATTGTTGAGGCAAAAAATGAGTTTGAGATCGTGCAACACGAAACGTTTGCTCCGATCCTTTACATAATGAAATATAAAACATTGGAAGAGGCCATTGCTATACAAAATAATGTTCCTCAAGGATTGTCCTCTTCTATTATGACATTGAATTTGCGCGAAGCCGAACAGTATTTATCGGCGGCAGGAAGCGATTGCGGAATTGCCAATGTAAATATTGGAACATCGGGTGCCGAAATTGGTGGCGCATTTGGCGGCGAAAAAGAAACAGGTGGCGGCAGAGAAAGCGGATCGGATGCCTGGAAAGCATACATGCGCCGTCAAACTAACACCATTAACTACAGCGATAAATTACCGCTGGCACAAGGAATTAAATTTGACCTATAATTTAATAAACAAATAAATATAAACGCTCATTCCTCCCCTATCCTAAAGGAGAGGTCCCGATAGCTATCGGGAGGGGGTGAGGCAAAAAACAAAAAAATGAAAATAGCAGACGACAAAGCAGTATCGGTAAATTACCATTTAACTGCGAGCAAAAACAACGGTCCCGAAGAATTAGTAGAACAAACCAGCGTAGAAAGACCATTTGTTTTTTTATTCGGATTCGGACAATTACTTCCCGATTTTGAAGCCAATTTATCAGGGAAATCGAAAGGTGATAAATTTGATTTCAGAATTGAAGCCGCAAAAGGTTATGGCCTGGTGGAAAAAGATTACGTGGTTAAAGTACAGAAGGAATCGTTTATAGTTGACGGAAAATTTGATGATACCCGCGTAAAAGTAGGTGAAGATATTACCATGCACGATCAGGATGGCAATCAGTTAATAGGAAAAGTAATAGAAATTGCCGAAGCGCATGTTACCATGGATTTTAATCATCCGCTAGCAGGACACGATCTGCATTTTGTTGGAGAGATCTTAGAAGTACGTGATGCAACTGCCGAAGAATTAGATCACGGCCATGTTCATGGTGAACATGGACATCATCATTAGCCACTAATTTCACTAATTTGCACGAATGAAACTATTAGTGATAATTCGTGGCTATCAAAATTTTGAAGCAAAAAAAAGCCATCTAATGTGTACATCCCCGCGAGACACATAGATGGCTTTTATTTTAAGGTTTAGTAATTAAACTAAACAAAAACCCTTAGCAAAGAACGTACAGTAAATTTACAACCGGTTTAAGGGTAAAAAAACACCCGCCTAATAAGTGGCGGGTTTTTCTTTATAAGTGGTAAAGCGGATTTTTAAAGCTAAAAATTAGCTTTGGTTATCAGTAAGTTAAACCTTGTTCAAACGATCCATAAAAGCGTCCTTTTTACGCCTCGAGATCTCAATTTTGGTGCCATCGCTCATTACTGCGTAGCCCCCGTCTTCTTTTAAATAACGGGTAACGTGGTTCATGTTAATTAAGTTTTGATGATGCACCCGAATAAAATCACTTTCAGGAAGAAGATCTTCGTAATGTTTTAAACTGGCCGAAACCATTAATTTTTTTCCACCAACTAAATAAAAATGGGTGTAACTGCCATCCGCTTCGCAACGAATAATATCTTTTATGTTCACAATTTCATAAGCATTTCCTGTAGGTAAAGTGATCTTTTGATAATTATCGTCGGCCTTTTTAAGATGCTGAATTAAAAATTGCAAATTATCCATCGTAGGAACCTGGTTTTTCTTGAGTGCGACTTTTTCTACCGCCGCTTTTAATTCCTCCACATCAATTGGCTTTAATAAATAATCGCAGGCACTATACTTAATGGCTTTTAAGGCGTGTTTATCGGAAGCTGTTGAAAAAATAATCTCAAATTTTTTGCCTTGTACTGCTTCCAGCAAATCAAAACCTGTACCGTCGGGCATAGCGATATCTAAAAAAATAAGATCAGGATTCAATGATTTGATCATTTCAATGCCTTCGTTAACATTTTTAGCCAAACCTATTACCTGCAGCTGTGGACAATTCTTTTCAACCAGCATCGCCATTAATTCGCGGCTTTTTTGTTCGTCTTCAATAATTAATGTTTTTATCATAGTTTTTATTTTTGGTGCGGAATGTAAAGTTCAACCATTGTTCCGCACGGATTCTGGTTAGCGTCTTTCAGATCGGTGATGGTAAAGCTGAGATCCGAATTATTTATGGAGTTCAAAATTCGTACTCTTTCGCTTGTAATTTTCATTCCTAATGATTTATGTTGCGAGCCGGGTTCGGTACGTTTAATCTCAGCTGCCCTGTCTCGGCCAATACCGTCGTCCGTAATTCTACACACAATGTAATTATCTTTTGTAAAAATATCAATTTTTAAATGACCTTTTTCTTTTTTTGGGTTTAAACCATGTAAAATAGCGTTTTCTAAATACGGCTGCATTAACATTGGCGGTATTTCATCGTAATCGGGGTCAATGGATTTATCAATATTGACCGAATATTCGAATTTGCCGTCAAAGCGCATGGTTTCCAATTCCAGATAAAGCTTTAATGATTCAATATCTTCGTTAATGGTAACCATTGATTTTTCGGAATTGTTTAAGATGATCCGGATAAGTTTGGCAAATTTATTGAGATACTTTGCCGCTTCTTCGGTCTTATTATACAAGATATAATGCTGAATGGAGTTTAGAGAATTAAAAACGAAATGCGGATTCATTTGAGCCCTTAAGGCTTTTAATTCAACTTTAGATATGGCCACTTTTGTTTCGAACTCCGCCTGTTCTTTTTTACGTATTTTTTGTAAACGGAAACGGAAAATGGCAAAAACCGTAATGAACAAACCAATAACTATAAGCGTGTAAAACCACCATGTTTTAAAAAAAGCGGTTTTTATTTCAAACGCGAACTGAGCCGTTTCTAACTGCCAAACACCCTCGTTATTACAACTTTTAACCTGAAAAGTATAAGAGCCGGGCGGCAGGTTAGCGTATTTACTGTAATCTTCGCTACTGGGTTCCGACCACGATGTTTCTAAGCCTTCCAGTTTTTTTATGTATTTAACTTTATCGGGGTTGGTTAAACAAATACCTCTGTAATAAAAACCAAGGTTGTTAGAATTGTATCGTAGTACCACGCCGCTTTTTAAAGCCGTATCTTCATTTTGCAGGGTTATAGAATGAAAATACGTCCTGGGCAGTACTTTATTTTCTTTGAACGCTTTCGGTTCATACTTAACCACTCCGGCCACCGTTCCAAACCACATGGTGCCGTCCTTATCTTCCCATACACCGTAATTATTACATTCAACACCGGTAAAACCTTCGGCTTTTCCATAAGAAGTTATGTCAATGGTCCCTTTCTCATGGTATTTTTTTAAATTCAATTTATTAATTCCCTGATTGGTTCCTATCCATAACACTTCATCATTCTGACTAAGATGCAGTAAATAGATCAGTTCAGAATTCAATCCGTCCTTTTCAGAAATGTAACTTTGTTTACCGGTACTAAGATCGCAGATCCAAACACCATTCAAAGTAGCGCCGTATAAAACGTTGTTCTTATCGCAAAGCAACATAAAAAAATCGGTGGATTTTAAATTCAGTCGCAGATTTTGTTTTACGAATTTACTTTCTTCCAAGCGAAAAAGCCCGCTTCCAAAAGTTCCCATCCATAAATTGCCGCTTTTGTCTTCAGCAAATGCTTCAATACCGTATTCCGTAAGCGATCCGGGTAAATAATAGTAAGTAGGAGTGTACACACCGTTAGTCCGTTTAAAAGCGGCTACCCCGTTCTGACCGCCGGTCCAAATGGTTCCGCTCTTATCTTTATATAAACAATTTAAAACCCCTTTAATGGGAAAGCCCTGAGTGGGAGTGAAATTTGAAAAGGTGCCATTCTTAAATTTTGAAACACCATTGTTGGTGCCTATCCAAAGTGTTCCGTCTTCATCTTCCAATAAGGAAGGACAAAAATTGCTGGGAAGACCGTCTTTAGTAGTATAGTTCTTAAAAAATCCTTGTGAATATTTGTACAACCCATTACTTTCGGTACCAAACCACAGATCACCTTTTTTATCGCGCAGGATCTGAAACACAAAGGCATTCCCTATTCCGGTTTCTTTATCAAAACTCGAAAAAGCGTTATCGCGGTACCGGAACAAACCGGCATGCGTGCCTATCCAGATATTATCTTCCGAATCTTTTATGATACAGCGGATGTGATTGGCATTATTATCGGAATAGATCTTATAGAATGAAAACTGATTGCCGTTAAAATTCAATAAACCACTCGAAGAACCTACCCAAACACTCGTTTTACTTTCGCATAGGATGGACGTAATATTTTCATCAATTAAACCATTAAGCGTATGAAAATTGAATGGTTTTTTGGTCTCGTTTTCTATTTGCGCTAATCCTTCATTGGTTCCAACATATAAATGACCGGTTTCTTTACATTGCGATAAACAATTGATGTTATTGTTATCAAGACCCTCCTGTTTTTTAAAAGCACCGGTGGAAATGGTATAAAAGTAAAGTCCGCGGGCCGTTCCAACCGCCAGTTTCTCGTTCGAAATTTTGAGTAAACATTTTACATCCAGACTATCAAATAATTTTATGGAAGAAAATTTTCCGCCAGAGAATTTACACAGCCCTTTTTTAGAGCCAAGATACAGTCCGTCATTTTTATTATAGAGTAAACAGGCTATGTTTTTTTCGGGCAAACCATTTTTCATATTATACTCGGCAAATGGTTTGTTGTTTTTTAGGATACTTAAGCCTTCGATGGTTCCCACATAAATAGTTCCCGAATCGCCTTCGCCAACAGCGTTAACGTAATGATTGATCAACCCGTTCTTTGGCGAAAAATTTAAAAACTCTTTCCCGTCAAAACGGCTCAAACCACCATAACCACCACTCCACAAATAGCCCTTTTCATCCTGTATCATGCAAAATACCTGCACAAATGGCAGACCGTTGTCAACGGTATAATTCTTGAAGTGGTATTGCTGTGCAGAGGAGAAAGTGAATTTCAGTAAGAAGAGTAAAGGCAAATATATTCTTAAATGGGTAGGCATGCTCCTCACTAAAATTAGGGTTTTCATTACAAACCTATAAAAGCTCTGCATAAATGGCAAGGTTTATTTTTTAATTGGTTAAAAAACACCAATTTTAATGGAATTAGGCCGCTATTGGGAGGTGATTATACCTCAATTTTGTTATCTTTGGAGGCTTATTTGCCGAAGGCGTACCTCCGGAAAAATTTTGAATAAATATGATAGGGTTTCTAAAAAAAATGTTCGGCACCAAGTCCGAAAAAGACATCAGGGATATTGAACCCTTGGTTGACGAAATTAATGGTATATATGCTTCCTTAGCTTCCATAAGTAACGACGAATTACGCGCCAAAACCGGCCTGCTTAAACAAAAGATCCAGGATCACATTAAAGAGGAGAACGACAAGATCGCGGCAATAAAAGCGCAAATTGAAGGCAACCTTGAAATGGACGTCACCACCAAAGAAGAGTTATACAAGGAAATTGACGAGATAGAAGAAAAAGTTACCGCCGAAATAGAAGAAGTACTTAAAGAAATTTTACCAGAAGCATTCGCTATTTTAAAAGAAACCGCAAGGCGTTTTAAAGAGAACCAGGAATTGGAAGTGAACGCTACTGATTTCGATATCGCTTTCGCGAAAACGCATAAAAATATTGAGATCCGTGGCAGTAAAGCCTATTGGAAAAATAAATGGCTGGCAGCAGGAAACGAAATTACCTGGGATATGATCCATTACGACGTGCAGCTTATTGGCGGTACCGTTTTGCATGATGGAAAAATTGCCGAGATGGCAACCGGTGAAGGAAAGACATTAGTATCAACCTTACCGATCTTTTTAAATGCCTTAGGTGGACGAGGAGTTCACGTTGTTACCGTAAATAATTACCTCGCCAAACGGGATAGCGAATGGAACGCCCCTTTATTTCAGTTTCATGGATTAAGTGTTGATTGTATAGATAAACACGAACCCAATACACAAGAACGCCGCGACGCGTATTTATGCGACATTACCTATGGCACCAATAACGAATTTGGTTTCGATTATTTGCGCGATAACATGGCACGGGGCATTGAAGAATTGGTACAACGCAAACACAATTTCGCTATCGTGGATGAGGTCGATTCGGTTTTAATTGACGATGCGCGTACACCACTTATCATTTCAGGACCAACACCACAAGGCGATAAACACGAGTTCAACGAATTTAAACCGCGCGTCGAAAAATTAGTGAACGCGCAAAAACAATATGTGCTAACCTGTTTAACAGAAGCAAAACGTTTAGTTGCCGAAGGAAAAGAAAAGGAAGCGGGTATTCCTTTATTGCGTGCTTACCGTGGTTTACCCAAAAATACGGCGCTAATTAAATTTTTAAGTGAGCAGGGCGTAAGAGCGTTGTTGCAAAAGACCGAAAATCATTATATGCAGGACCAAAACAAGGAAATGCATAAGATAGATGCCGAATTATATTTTGTGATAGATGAAAAACACAACTCGGTTGACCTGTGTGAAAAAGGAATTGACCTGATGACCACCAGCAGCGAAGATTCTAAATTTTTCGTGATCCCGAATGTGGGTGATGAGATCGCCGATATTGAAAAGAATATTACTGATCCTAAAGAAAAAATTGCGCGTAAAGAAGTTGTGATGCGCGATTTCAGTTTAAAGAGTGAGCGCATTCATACCGTTAACCAGTTATTAAAAGCGTATACCGTTTTTGAAAAAGATACCGAGTATGTTATTGATGGCGGACAAGTAAAGATCGTTGACGAACAAACCGGCCGTATCATGGAAGGTCGTCGTTATAGCGATGGATTACACCAGGCCATTGAAGCAAAAGAAAACGTAAAGATCGAAGCCGCCACTCAAACCTATGCCACTATTACACTGCAGAATTATTTCCGCATGTATAATAAATTGGCGGGTATGACCGGTACTGCCGAAACAGAAGCGCAGGAGTTTTGGGATATTTATAAATTGGATGTTACCGTAATTCCTACCAACAAACCTATAACAAGAAAAGACGAGCAAGATTTTGTTTACAAAACAAAACGCGAAAAATACAACGCGGTTATCGAGGAAATTGCAAAGCTGGTAGCTGCGGGCCGTCCGGTGCTGGTAGGAACAACATCAGTAGAAATTTCAGAATTATTGAGCCGTACGTTAAAATTGCGCGGCATTAAACATAATGTGTTGAACGCGAAATTACACCAGAAAGAAGCGGAAGTTGTTGCCGAAGCCGGTAAAGCCGGAACGGTAACCATTGCTACTAACATGGCGGGTCGTGGTACGGATATTAAATTAGGTCCCGGTGTAAAAGAAGCCGGTGGTTTAGCCATTATTGGAACAGAACGTCACGAGAGTAGGCGTGTAGACCGTCAGTTACGTGGTCGTGCCGGACGACAAGGTGATCCGGGTTCATCACAATTCTTTGTGAGTTTGGAAGATAATTTAATGCGTTTATTCGGTAGCGAGCGTATTGCGTCGTTAATGGACAGAATGGGGTTGAAAGAAGGCGAAGTGATCCAGCACGGCATGATCACCAAATCCATTGAGCGTGCACAGAAAAAAGTAGAAGAGAATCACTTTGGTACCCGTAAACGATTGATCGAGTACGACGATGTAATGAACGCACAGCGCGATGTTATTTACCGTCGCAGAAGGAACGCGTTATACGGTGATAGAATTAGCATTGATATCGCTAACATGATCTTTGAAGTGAGCGAAAGCATCATTGGTGATTACGAAGTGTCGAAAGATTTTACCGAATTGAATTTAGAGTGCATTAAGAATTTTGGGATCGAGTTCCCTTTAGGCGAAAAACAATTAAGCACCTTGCGTGAAATTGACGCGGCCGAGACATTATTTGAAGCGGCTTTAAAACATTACGAAGAAAAAAGTAAAATTGTAGCTGAGACCGCTTTCCCGGTGGTGAAAGATGTTTACACCAATCCTAATAATCAATTTGAGAATATTGTAACCCCATTCACCGACGGAGTTAGAGGTTTACAAATTATGGCCAATTTAAAAAAGGCCTATGATACCCGCGGAAGAGAATTAGTTTTAGCGTTTGAAAAAACAGTGGTGTTGGCAATGATCGATGATTCGTGGAAAGAACATTTGCGGGAGTTGGATGACTTGAAACAAGCGGTACAGAATGCGTCGTTAGAGCAAAAGGATCCATTGGTGATTTATAAGTTGGAGTCGTTTAATTTATTCAAAGAAATGGTTACCAAAACCGGTAAAGATGTAGTATCGTTTTTAATGAAAGGCGGATTGCCGGTAGAAGATAACAAGCAGGAATTGAAGCAGGCAAAATTTACGCAAGAACCTTTACCGCAGCCAAAAAAACAAAAATTGGTTGAGAGCAGGGCGGAAGAACCGGCCATTGATAAAAATGGTAATGTTCAGGAGCAGCCAAAACCAAAACAGCAACCTATTCGCGTAGAAGCAAAAGTTGGACGTAATGATCCTTGTCCTTGTGGTTCGGGCAAAAAATACAAGAACTGTCACGGGCAATAGTTAGTTCAAGATTCAAAATTGATCGAAGCCGTCATTGCGAGGAAGCGTTTATCTACCGTAGCTTTAGCGAAGGTAGACAGCGACCGAAGCAATCTCTTCTAAATAGAACGCAGATTTTTTATGATCGTTAAAATCAATTAGGATTTCTTTCTACCTGTCATGTCGTCCCGATAGCTATCGGGAGCAGTCGAGACACAATTTGAACTCTCATTTTCCATTGGTATATTTATAATAAAAAGTGATGTCCTTCTTCCCGCTCCAACCAACCCTCTCCAGCGAATTTGTAAAAATTGTCCCGCTTAAAGCGGATGACTTTGAAACGCTGTACAAAGTGGCGAGTGATCCGGAAATATGGGAACAGCATCCCAATAAAGACCGGTACAAACGAGAAGTATTTAAAACTTTTTTTGAAGGTGCAATGGAGTCGGGAGGTGCATTTTTGGTTTACGATAATAGATCAAATGACGTTATTGGTAGTTCGCGGTTTTATGGCTTCGATAAAGAAAAAGATTCTGTAACGATTGGTTATACCTTTTTAGCAAAAGATCACTGGGGTTCTACTTACAATCACGCGTTAAAAAAACTCATGCTCGAACACGCTTTTAAATATGTGAGTAAAGTAATGTTTCACATCGGTGCGGTAAACATCCGTTCTCAAAAAGCCATCGAAAAATTAGGTGCAAAAAAAGTAGACGAACTTGATGTGGCATATTACGGTGAGGCCAGCAAACTTAATTTCATTTACAAGATTGAGAAAAAGAGCTGGGAGAATGGGTAATGACCTTACGTAAATAGAACGCGGATCGTTATGATTATTATGATCAATTATGATCTTTCGCTTCTTCATTAAACTGTTGCGATCTTAACAGATCATAAGGATCATAATAATCAGCGTTCTATCGTTAGCTCTTACCAGGACAACCCCAACCTCTTAACAATTTGATAATATTGAGGTAATTATTTGTACAGATTGGCTTTGTTAATTTGTATCATGAAAAGGTTATTATTATCACTTGTCTTTATCGGAGCTCTTGCAGTGAATGCTATGGCCGGGAATGGCGACAATAATAATACCTCTTCTTCTTCTAACAAAGTATTGTGAGGTAAAGTAACCGACAAAGCCACCGGCGAAGTATTAGCAGGGGTAAAGATCAAAGTAAACGGTACCAATACCTATTGTTATACCGACCTTAAAGGCAATTTCGTTTTAACTGTAAATGCCACTGAAAAAGGCGAAGTTTCGGCCGAGATCGTTGGGTATGCGCCTGTAACAATTCCTTCTTCAAAACTCGGATTTAATACCGAGATCTCCCTAATAGAACGCTAGAAAGGGAAATAGTAATGTAAAGTTAATGTTAAGCATTCGTATGTTTGATATTATTTTTTCTTTAATTCTGCGTTATCCCTTTCAAATTAGCTAATTTTGTATAAGAATCCAATGGTTTTTGTAACCAAAAGATTCAGAAAGTCGTTTAACTATACAAAAGCTATTAAAATGAAAAAGATAAAATATATATTAGCCCTAGTGTTTTTAACATTAATGGTTAATGCACAAGTTGTTAACGAAAAAGGTTTATACGTAAACGAAGACGGAACCCTTTATACCGGAACAGCCGTTGAACAAGAAAACGGCGTAAAAAAATCTACCTTTCATATAAAAGATGGTGTGATGGACGGTGAGGCGCAATATTTTTATGCTTCTACCGGAAAGTTAATGGAAACCGGTATGTTTGAAAAAGGTTTAAAGAATGGAAAATGGACCCGTTACAACGAAGCAGGTATTATAGTAGGATTAGCACAATACAGTTTAGGCAAAAAAGATGGTACTTGGATCGTGTGGGATGATAACGGAAAAAAACGTTTTGAAATGAATTATTCTAAGGGAGAAAAAAGTGGTGTTTGGTATAATTGGGATGAAGCCGGCCAGGTAGTAAGCACCAAAGATTTTGGTCAGGCCAACTAATTTCTATTTATTATTAAAAGAATAGCCTAAACCTCTATAGGTTTTTATAATTCCCTGTCCTAACTCTTTTCTTATATTTCTTACATGAATATCAATAGTGCGTTTTGAAGAAACCTCTTTGTTATTCCATATCTGCGCCGCGATCTCATCTTTTGAAAAAACTTTATTAGGATGAGAAAACAACAGGTCTATTAGTTTAAACTCGAGTCGTGGTAAAAAATATGAATTATTTCCCATCACGATCTTATACTTTTCTTTATCAATAAAAAACTTTGGCAACTCTTCTTTTTCGTTGTTCTTCAAACGTTTTGTCATCGAACTTATTTTCAACTCAAAGATCACCGGATTAACCGGTATATTAATGAAATCGTCGGCACCCGAATTTAAGGCGCTTATCTGAATAAAGTCATCAATTTTATTTGAGCAAACAATAATAAAGGCTTTGGTAAGATTTTGTTGTTTTAATTCTTTTATGACGCTGATGGCATCGGTATTGTCCAGATCCAGATCAATGATCATCAGGTCAAACGCTTCTAATTTAAGAAATCTGATAAAGTCGGCATAAGAAAATACAGTGGTAATTTTACAATTGAATTTGCTTAGGCCTTTTTTATAGAACTCAACGTTTGATTTATTGATCGAATAAATAATTAACCTCTGGGCTATCATTTCTTAACAAAACTTTAAATTAAAAATTAAAGCCGCCCCATCCATCGCTGCGCTCAGGATGACAGGAGCGGCTCTAACCAAATGGGATAAATTATTTATTTACAATTAATTTAACTACTTCTTTGTTTCCGTTAGAAACAACATTCACAAAGTATACACCATTAGAAATAGATGACAAGTTTATTGGTAATAAATTGTAACCCGAATCTAATTTGTAATTGTTGAACGGTGCTGCTATCAACTGACCGGTAACGTTATAAATGCTTACCGATACATCGAAACCTTTCTCACAAGTAATAACTAAAGACGCTTTATCGTTTGCCGGATTTGGAAACAATTGCATTTCTTTAAGACTGTTTGTAATAGATGTTTCTTTTATTCCAAGTACATCAGTAGCATAACCGGTTAAATTGCCGGCACAAATATTGTTTGCAAACTGAAGTGTGCCAGCAGTAGCATTTCCTTCACAAAGCGCAGCGTCAATATGCACGCCATGTAAATGATCCATGAATACGGAGTTAAGAATTTTTAGTTGAGAGTTACGACGGATGCGAGCACCTCTTTTGTAACCGGTAGCAACTGTATTGCTTGTGCTTCCGCGTAGTGGACCTATTATTGTTACGTTTGAAAACACTGCTGATGTAATTGGAGTGGTGGTAGTACCTGTTGGATCATTATCCGATTCAAAACCTTCTGAGGTAGATACTGCAGGATTATCAGCAATGTTCGGGTCACGAACGCCTAAACAAAACTGTACGTTTCCGTGATATCCATTGTCAGTATCAAAATCGTCATCCAAACATCTGTAGGCAACCAAATGTTTACAATTTACAGATCCACCAAACCACTCATAAGCGTCATCATTCGAAAATGAAGTTTGAATATAATCAATAGTTGTTCCTGCACCTACTGCGCCAAAAGTTAATCCGTTAATTTCTTTATTAACCGCGTAAACATATCCAGGAAATTCAATACGAATATATTTTAATGTCCCCGAATTATCATTGTCATTTGGAGTAGCGCTGCCATATTGTGTATCTGAACTTGGAGCAATACCTTCAATGTTATTAATACCGCCAGGATTGTTATTTGAAGCCAAGCCCATTAAAATTATTCCACCCCAGTCGCCTGCAGATCTTGAACCTGCTGGTTGGTCAGATGTAAATACGATCGGCGCACTTGCAGTTCCTACTGCTTGTAGTTGCGAACCTGTTGTAATAAATAAACCGGTTCCGGCAACCGATTTTGAACATAATATAACCACACCAGGTTGTATGGTAAGGATCGAATTATTTTTTACATAGGTTGGACCCGCTAAATAAACGGTTTGTCCTGTTGCCCAGGTAGTGTTTGTTGTAATGTTTGATGAAACCGTCATGGTTGGAGCAGGATAAACTTTATTTTGTGGATCCCATTCTGTCCATCCGTTTGTCCACATAGAAGCATTGCAATCAAAAGCACCTTTATAGGTGGTTGGAGTCCAAAACGCGGTTTGCGCTACTCCGAACTTTAGCGCTAAGGCTAATAGTACTGTTTTGTAAATTCTTTTCATGATTTTTATTTTTAAATTTTATAGGACAAAGAAACTTCTAAAAGCGAAAGGTGCCATTAAGGCCTTATTAGTAAATGATTATTCTTGTATTAAGAGAACATTAACGATAATACTTTAACTTAACTTTAAGGTAATCTAAGAGCTATAGAAAAGGATTAGTAATATTTAATTAACTTTAAATTTACGTGGAATGAGTTTTTTAATTGCACATTTGTATAAATTAATATTATGGCAACTATTAAACAACTTGTTGATAAAAACAAGAAGGCTTACGATAGTCAGTTTTATGTAGAGTCAATTAGTTTGTCTTATATATTAATTATAAGAGCTCTGCGCCAGATCACCAAAGAGGAAAAAATAAATATTCATAGCGCTCAGGCGAAGTTAAATGAGTTTACCAAAAGATTAAAAGCTCATTACAACAAAAAACCCTTATTCAAGAAAAAATTAAAAAAAGATATTTACCGCCACATTGTTCAGTTTAGTAGCGATTACAAATTGGTTACTAAAGAATTAAAATTTCAATACCCCGAAATAAAATTAAAGAACACTGCTAAAAGCGGGATCCAGATCATCATTAAGCTAAACACCACTTTAATTAAGCTTAAGAATAATACACTTTAAAATTTAAGTGTTAATTGCAATGCGTAAGTGGTACCAAACCTGGTTGCCCACATGATATCATCGGTCTTTTTGTTTAACCTGACATCAGTGTTTTTATTTTGATAAAAATATTGGAGTTGGGTTTTTGCCAGGAGATCCCGGATATTGAATCGAATCTCAAATTTGTTTTTAAAGAATGATTTAGTAGCGTTCAGGTCTATAACGGTCCGGCCATTTTCCCAAATATCAGGATTTACTGAATTACCAACGATATATATCCGCTGACCAACACGGTTTACTATACCGCTAATGCTATAACCATTATCATTATCTACATAAGTGATCCCACCATTAACTATATAAGGCGATTGGCCTTGTAACGGACGGGTATTAGAGGTAGTGGCCTGAACATTTGAAACGTCTACTACCGATTTTATGCGGGCATAATTGGTAAAAAAAGTAAGCCTGTCTAAAAACTTTCCAAATTTAGTCGAATCTTTTTTGTGCAAGGCTCCAATGATAATTCTGTACTCAACTTCAAAACCATAGGCCTTAGCCTTAGGTACGTTGGCATAAGTGACTTCGTTGGCATTTACTTGCGCCAATTGTTCAATAGGATTGTCAAAATACTTGTAAAAACCCGAAACCGAGAATAACTGACTTCTTCCGGGATAGATCTCATAACGAAGATCGTAATTGGTGATCTTTGCGCGTTTAATCGAATCATTACCCGAAATAACGAATTGCGTATTGAAGTCGTAAAATTTAAAAGGGGCCAGCTCTCTGAATTCGGGACGGTTCAATGTTTGGGAATAACTTAATCGAATATTTTGTTTACTGTTCAAAGAAAAAATAAGATTTGATGAAGGAAGTATATCCAATACCGTTGTATCTTTTGTTATGGTTTTGTGATTGGTAACATAGAATGCGTCATTATAGGTCAATTTTTGATTATAATTTTCGAGTCTTGCGCCGATCACACCTCTGAACCATTCGCTGTATTTGAAATCGAACATAAGATAGGATGCCTGTAAATTAGAAGTTGCGGTATAAGGATTTTTAGGTGATTGATCCTGTATGACCTTGAATCCGCCATAACCCGGTGAGATGAGGCCCATGTTTTGTTGAGAGAAGATCTGATCTGGGCCTAAAAACTTCAAGCTATCTACAAATAATATTCCGCCGCCTTTGTAAGTAGAGTAAGACAATTGTCTAATGTCAAATCCGCGTTCGCGCTTTTGGATCAGTCCTCCGACCTTTATTTCAACCTTAAATTTTTCACTCAATTTAAATGGACGAGATACATCTGCTTTAAAACTCTTTATTTGTTCATTTAATTTCGACCATAACATATTTCCGGCGTAATCGTTACCAAAACTCGAATTGGTAACGTTTGCCTGATACATGGTGTCCGGTAAATAAGGATCTGTTGGATCGTTGAAGGTTGAATATCTGCTGTAAGAGGTCCGGCGAATGCTAACATTTCTTTTAATATCACTTAACGAGCCTAACCAATTAACTTTTAATTTTATTTTTGGCATATAGTGCTCGCCCGATAGCTGTGAACTCCCAATGCGATTGCCTGTAAACCAAAAAGCATACGATTTAAGCAAAAGTTGATTAATGTCGAGATAAGTAGGAGTACCTTCACGCAATATGGTGCGATCATCTGAGTTGATACTATATAGGTTTTTTGAACTTATAATATGGTTCTCGTTTAATTTGCACGAAAGGTTCAACATACTTCCAAGTAATACCTGACTGGAGTAGGTTTTATCTAAATAGTCGTTTTGAAGTTCGGAAGGAACATTAGGGTCATTATTATTCGTATAATTTTTGCGTGTTGTAGTGAAATAACTGTTGGTTCGGTTGTAGGTGGTTGAGAACAGAACACCAAAAAAGTCGCGTACATTATTACTGTCTTTTTTTAATTTGAAATTGTAGCCAGTAGAAAACTGAAAGGCGTAGTTAGGCGCAAACTTCTTTGAATACACTCCCCAATTACTTACCGGCATGGCTTGTGCCAGCTTAGCTTGTTCGTGAATGTTAACCGGAAAGGATTCGTAGTACGGTACTTCGTTGGGCATGGCACGTGTGCCATCATCTACACCAAGCCAATCTTTTTTTCCGCCTTTATAATACAACTGATCTTTACCGGTTGTAATGGAATTATAGCCACCCTGTGTGGAGAATGAAATGAAATTCTTTTCAGGAATACTTTTGGTATTTATTTCAATAATTCCTCCGGCAAATTCGGCTGGCATATCGGCGCGGGCGGTTTTGGTGATCACCAAATTATCGAGCATGTTAGAAGGAAAAATATCGAACGAAAAGGCTTTACGGTCGCTTTCAGAACTTGGTAGTGGTGCACCATTTAAATAAGCCGCATTATATCTTTCGTTTAATCCGCGTATGATGGCAAATTTATTGTCCTGTATAGCAGCGCCACTCACCCGTTTTAAAACATCGCTGGTATTGCGGTCGGGGGTTCTTTTAATGGTTTCGGCCGAAACTCCATCACTAACACTAATATTATTCTTTTGTTGTAATATAAGTGAAGATGTATTCTCTTTATTCAGTGTAACGGTCACTACTACTTCATTAAGGTCTTTTTGTGAGGCCGAAGGATCTAATTGAATATTAATGTTGGTAACATCGTTATTTTTAACTTCTACACCGGTTATCTTTTTGGTATCGTATGAAATGTAACTTATAACAACCGTTAATTTTCCTACCGGGGCGTTGTTGATCGAGAAATTCCCATCAAAATCGGCACTGGCTGCTTTAGTAGTGCCATCAATTAAAATGGTAGCGCCTGGTAAAGTTTCACCTGTTTTTGAGTCTACAATTTTTCCTGTAATTTTTCCCGATTGCGAATAAGTAGTAAAAGAAAAAAGTAAAAAGAAGTACAATAAGTTCCTGATCATTTTAATTAAATTTATCTTACAAAAAAATGCTTTTAGTTTAAGCACATCTTAACTTTAATGTTAACAGAAGGTTAAATATATGTAGAGGCCATAAAGGATTATTTAAAGTTAGCTTAACATTTGGCGGAGTTAATTGACATAATTTTGTCCCTGTATGAGTAGTGCTTCAAAGATATTGCTGGTTGATGATGAAGAGGACATTTTAAATTTCCTTTCGTATAACTTAAAAAAAGAGGGCTATGAGGTGTTCACTGCCCTTAACGGACAAGAAGGAATAGCGCTTGCCAAAAAAAATAATCCTGACCTTATTGTACTGGATGTAATGATGCCCGAGATGGATGGCATTGAGACCTGTAGAATTTTAAGAGAAAACGAGAATATTAAAAATACTTTAATTGTTTTTTTAAGTGCTCGAAGCGAAGACTACACGCAAATTGCCGGATTTGATTCGGGTGCGGACGATTATATCACCAAACCGATCAAGCCCCGCGTGTTTATCAGCAGGATCAAAGCTTTGTTAAGAAGAGTGGGAGGAGATACCGTTAAGCCGGATAAGGTGCTTGACTTCGGAGATATTAAAATTGATCTTGAAAAATACCTTGTATTTAAAGGCGGTTCCGAAATACTACTACCAAAAAAAGAATTTAAACTATTGCAACTCTTGGTATCTAAACCGGGAAAAGTGTTTACCCGCGAATTCATATTAGAACAAATTTGGGGCGACGAAGTAATAGTTGGCGACCGAACAATAGATGTTCACATCCGGAAGCTTCGCGAAAAATTAGGCGAGGATAATATTAAAACGGTAAAAGGAGTAGGGTATAAGTTTGAATTCTGATCTTTTTCAGAAGTAAAATTCATTACGTGAGAAGAGTCGTGGATAACAAAAGCAAGGCCCCTGCTCAAACAGTTTTTTTAAGGAACTATTTTCTTTTAGCAGTTACCATTGTAATGATCTTTATAATGGGTCTGCAAAAAAATTATAGTCCGGATGTGGGGTTCCATCTGCAGTCGGCAAAGTGGATGATCGATCACAAAAGCTTTATTTCTACCGATCCGTTCACTTATACTTCTTTTGGGAATACGTATTATGACCTGCAATGGGTTTATCAGCTATTCCTGTATGGAATTTATAAGATCGGTAAGGATGCATTGTTGGTGATCATAAATTCTCTTCTCATTGCCTGTTCTTTTGTGATGATAGGGTTAAGAGCAAAGCATAAGGGTTTAAAAAAGATGGCTTTGTTTTCTATTCTCTGTGTGTTTACCGCACAGGCCCTTCCTTTTGAGATACGGCCGCAGGTATTTTCGTGGTTGTATTTAGGATTCCTGTTGTTCATTCTTGAAAGATATAAAAGTGATAAAGAACAGAAATTATATTTTATGCCGATCATCATGCTGCTTTGGATCAACTCGCACAGCTTGGCCATTTTAGGATTGGTAACCATAATGTTATTCTATATCGGACTCTATTTTGAGAACAAAAAACACGATAAAGTTTTTTTGAGATTCGCTGCCATGAGTTTAGCGGCCTTTCTAATTAATCCTTATTTCATTGAAGGTTTTATGTTGCCCTTTACGCAATTAGGAATAATAAAAGGGGATCTATTGCAAAAAACATACATCGGCGAACTTCAATCGCCCTTTACCACGCAGGAGCTCAAGACGCAGGGATGGTGGTACCTGGCCAACCCGCTTTTATATATGCAATTATATTCTTTACTGGCGTTATTTGTGGCGATAAAGGATCTTTTTAAGAAGCGATTTACAGAGTCTTTTCTGGTCGGGACTTTTTTTGTTATTACTGCCATGGCCATGAAAAATTACGGGTATTTTCTAGTGGTATCACTTCCTGTGGTCAGTATCCGGATCCAAAGTTGGATAGAGAAAAGAAAGGCGAACAAAAAACCGGGTATAGCCGGGCGCAATAACGGTCTTGATATAGCGGCATTATGCCTTCCGGTCCTGATCTCATGGCTATGCTTCACCGATGGGCTGAGCATCTTAAAACAATCACCCTACCATTTTGGCGTTTCAACTGATAAAGGATCTGTACCGGTTGAGGCCACTGGTTTTTTAAATGAGAATAAGATCTACGGAAAGGTATTGAACCATTTGGACTTTGGCGGATACCTGATGTATAATTATCCCGAAAAAGTATTCATCGACGGCAGACTGGAGTTGCCTAAAAAGGAATTCTTCCGAAAATATTTTAACAGCCTTAAACCGGGTGGGATACAGGATCTTATGGCAGAATATGACCCCGAGATAATTATTTTCCCCTATGTAAAAGCAACAGGGTGGTGGTCGTACCTGATAGGCAATAAAAATTACAGGCCGGTTTATTTTGATGGCCTCGCGGCGATCTATATAAAGCAAGGAAAATTCGCTGCCGTTCCGGCACTGAATGATTCGATGATAAACAGTTCGATAACAACCAACTTAGATCTTAACCGGCTCATGGAGGCTGAAAGACCTTCGCGGTTAATGGCCACCGTAAAAAGTTTATGGGAGAAACAATATTTTCCAATTGAGGAACAGAATAAGGCCACGTATTGTTTTACCTATGGTTATAATAAAGCAGCGCTTCACTACAGCGCGCAGGGTTTGGAGAGAACGACCGTTCTGCCAAAAGATATTTATTATAACCTGGCGCTATATTTTAAAGATGCAGGCCAGTTTGATACCGCCGAACTGTGCCGGAGAAAAAGCAAGTGATCTAAAAAATAACTTATTTAAGAAAGTGATTGTATTGTTCATGTATTGTACTTACTGCAAAACAAAACCAATTCTTTAACCCGTTCTTAATATTCAATGAACTTGTAAAAAATAGCTTTGCATACATTATATTGTATGTTAGGTTTAAGCACGGGGTTACTTTTATTATTGATAGGCTGTTTGCTTTTAGCCTGCTTCTTCGAATTTATTAATGGATTTCATGACAGCGCTAATGCCGTTGCCACTGTAATTTATACCAACACTTTAAAACCTACCACTGCAGTAGTGTGGAGCGGTACCTGGAATTTTATTGGCGTTAATATTGGTGGCATTGCTGTTGCCATGGGCATAGTAAATTTATTGCCGGTTGAATTAGTAGTGGATCAAAATATTTCGCATGGCCTTGCTATGGTATTTGCCTTATTACTTAGTGCTATTATATGGAATTTCGGGACCTGGTATTTAGGTTTACCCGCTTCAAGCTCGCACGCGTTAATAGGATCAATTTTGGGAGTGGGAATCGCTTATGGTTTTACAGCAGAAGGACATGAAGCGGCCGTGAATTGGGGTAAAGCAAAAGAAATAGGCTTGTCATTGGTGGTCTCTCCACTATTTGGTTTTGGTTTTGCGGTTTTCATCATGTTCCTGTTCAAACGAATTATTACCAATGATTATATCTATAAAGAACCCATACCCGGTAAAACCCCTCCGGCCTGGATCAGGGGTATATTAATTACCACTTGCACATTGGTAAGTGTTGGACACGGCAGTAACGACGGACAAAAAGGTGTTGGATTGATCATGCTAATTTTAATCGGGATTGTGCCCGGCCGTTTTGCTTTGAATGAAAATTTTAAGATTGATAAAACCTATTCGGAAGTACAGCAAATAAAACAAATAATTTTAAAGGCCGACACTACGGCGCTTTCCATAACCGAAAAAAAGGAAACTGAGAACGTTATAAAAGAAAGTGATCTTGCAATGGAGTTGTTGAACGGCAAAAAAAGTGTAGAGGAAGTTCCGGTTGAAAAACGATTCATGATACGCAAAAGTATTTTACTAATAACAAAAAATGCCGGTAGCCTTATTAAAAAGGGAAATCTTACCATATCAAAGAACGATATCGCCACGCTTAATAACTGTATGGTGCAAGCCAAAAAAGTAACCGATTATGCGCCCGGTTGGGTAATAGTTATTATTTCCTGTTCACTTGGATTAGGAACCATGATAGGCTGGAAACGAATTGTGAAAACGGTAGGCGAAAAAATTGGTAAGCAACACATGAGTTATGCCCAAGGTGCATCAGCCGAAATTGTGGCGGCCACCACAGTTGGCTTGTCGTCTTATTTAGGTTTACCGGTGTCAACAACTCACGTATTATCATCAGGTATTGCAGGTTCAATGGTGGCAAAAAAAGGATTAAAGAATCTTCAAAAAAATACCATTATCAATATTCTTTTGGCTTGGGTCCTAACCTTGCCTGTTACGATCATCCTTTCGGGTGGTTTATTTTTACTGTTCCGGTGGATATTCTAAACCCACTGTTTTAAATTTACAAATTAACAATTCCTTAACATTAAATTGTACTTTAGAAAACATTAGAGGGCCTTTATCATGCGATTTTTGTAAAATAATTAACAATTATCTTACATGAAATACATCTCAACTTTACTTTTGGCCTTGTTATCGCTTATAACAGCATCCTTTAACGCACAAACTTATGATGCGGCTTACTTAACAGCACAT
>JBGASH010000161.1:0-7283 GCA_044229775.1 Bacteroidia bacterium | reverse complement strand
AAATGGCGCGAACTGTTCAATAGTAATTTTATCGTTAGCCGGATTTGGATACACTGAAACACCATTCGAGGAACCGGTTATCTCATTCACTGCGGTTGCAGTAGAACAATTTATTGCTGATGGTGTTAATATAGAAGTACAGGTGAATGTATTAATAGTAAGCGTTGAATTATTGACAATGGTAACGCCCGGCTCCACAGTAAAAGTGAGTGTATTACCCACTGAACCTGGTTTTACCACTATGGTTGAATTGGCAAGTGCCCACACGTTAGTGATACAAGGTCCTGATCGCACCGTGTATTTAGCGTTAGGCATTACCACAACAACTCTACATATCTGATTGGTAGTATCGTACACGGTTGAATTATTACACAGGTACATGCTTTGGGTTGGCACTGTTGTGGTGTGATTTGCGGTTAGTCCGGTTGAAAAAGTTACCATTGGTGAAAAACCCGACATATTGCAGCCGGATGTTTGCGATCTACCAACCGAAGCGATCAATACAAATAAAAGTAAAAGTTTTTTCATAAGTTGTTTTTTTGTTGCGTAAAAGTAAATTTAAAGATGCATATAAACGGATCAAATGAATATACCCTAATAAGCAATTACTGTAATGGGCCTTTTAGTGAGCCAAGCCCGAAATGAACAGATTATCAACAGGTTTTATCAAATAAACACCACTTTAAACGCCTCCACCCCCCCTTTTTTGAACAAATTTTACGAAAAAGTTAATATTTTTTGGGTGCACCCCCTAAAAAAAGCATACATTTGTCAAAAAATTTCAAAAAATATGACAACACGCCGCTTTTTTGCCATGCAGGAGGTTTTAAACCGCAAACCCCTCGAACTAAGAAATGAAGGTCGCCAGGTATCCGAATACTATGGTGAAGATGTTTTTGGTATAGACGCCATGCAATCTTTTCTTTCGGAAGAAGCTTTTAATGGTGTAAAAGACGCTATGGAAAAAGGTTCTACTATCGATCGCAAAATGGCCGATCAGGTAGCAGCTTGTATGAAGGCATGGGCACAAAGTAAAGGCGTAACACATTATACACATTGGTTTCAGCCGTTAACCGGAACTACCGCCGAAAAACATGATGGTTTTTTTGAACCAAGCGGTAACGGACGCGCCATTGAGCGCTTTAGCGGAAGTCAGTTAGTACAACAAGAACCCGACGCCTCTTCTTTTCCAAGCGGGGGCATAAGAAATACATTTGAAGCCCGCGGTTATACCGCATGGGATCCAACATCACCCGCGTTTATTTGGGGTCGCACATTATGTATCCCAACCATATTTGTTTCTTACACCGGCGAAGCGCTGGATTTTAAAACGCCATTATTAAAATCATTAAGTGTATTAGATAAAGCAGCCACCGAAGTTTGCCAATACTTTGATAAGAACGTTACAAAAGTGGTGGCAACACTTGGATGGGAACAAGAATATTTTTTAATAGATGCCGCCTTATATAATGTCCGTTTTGATCTGCAACAAACCGGTCGTACCTTATTTGGACACGCCTCTGCAAAAGGACAACAACTGGAAGATCATTATTGGGGATCTATTCCTGAAAGAGTAGCCGCCTTTATGCGCGATTTTGAATACGAAGCGCATTTATTAGGAATTCCGGTACGTACCCGACATAACGAAGTGGCTCCCGCGCAATTTGAGTGCGCTCCTGTTTTTGAAGAAGCCAACTTAGCAGTTGATCACAACTTATTATTGATGGATGTAATGGAAAAAGTAGCAGTGCGTCATAATTTCCGCGCCTTGCTACACGAAAAACCGTACGCCGGCGTGAATGGAAGCGGTAAACATAATAACTGGAGCCTAGCCACCAGTACCGGAAAAAATTTATTATCACCGGGCAAAACACCAAAAACCAATTTACAGTTCCTTACTTTTTTTGTAAATACCATTAAAGCGGTTTACGAGCATGCCGATCTTATGCGTGCGTCTATCGCTTCGGCAAATAACGATCACCGCTTAGGAGCTAACGAAGCACCACCCGCTATCATGTCGGTGTTCTTAGGCGCGCAGCTAAATAAAATATTAGATGATATTGAAAAAAGTGTGAGCGATAAAAAAATGAGTCCTGAAGAAAAAACAACTTTAAAACTCAGCATCGCTAAAATTCCGGATATCTTATTGGATAATACCGACAGGAACAGAACCTCCCCTTTTGCCTTTACGGGAAATAAATTTGAATTCCGCGCCGTAGGTTCTTCGGCCAACTGTTCAGGAGCTATGACGGTTTTAAATTCGATAGTAGCCGATCAGTTAAATACGTTTAAACACGATGTGGATAAATTAATTGATAAGGGTGTTGAGAAGGACGAAGCTTTGTTTCAGGTCTTAAAAAAATACATTGTTGAAAGTAAAAAAATTCGTTTCGAAGGAAACGGTTACGGCGATGAATGGAAAGCGGAAGCTAAAAAACGCGGGTTAAATAATATTCCCACTACTCCACCGGCCCTCGACGCTTACGTTAGCAAAAAAACCCTGCACCTTTTCGAAAGTTTGGGTATTATGAATCACCGCGAGCAGGAAGCGCGTTACGAGATCGCCCTGGAAACCTATACTAAAAAAATTCAGATCGAATCGCGTATCATGGCCGACATGGTAGATAACCAGATCATTCCCGCTTCTTTAAATTATCAGAAAGTGTTAGTGGAGAATGTGACCGGATTAAAAGAAATTTTGAGCGGCGCCGAATTTAAAAAAGCTGCCGATACACAAATTGATCTGATAAAAGAGATCAGCGAGCGTGTTACCATTATTAAAAAGGCCGCCGACGATATGACAGAAGAGCGCCGTAAAGCCAATAATTTAGACAGCGCTAAAAAACAGGCACACGCGTATTGCGATAAAGTAATTCCATTCTTCGAATTGATCCGTTATAATGTAGATAAACTGGAAGCCATTGTTGACGACAACACCTGGCCATTGCCAAAATACAGAGAGATGCTCTATTTGAGATAAATTTCCTCCCTACTTAACTGTCCCCCTCTTAGAGGGGGACAAATTTTGCGCTAGCAAAATAGGGGGTATTTGCAGCATATTGCTAACTTTACACATCCATGCTCACGCTCTACTTTAAAGAAATACGGAGTTTTTTAAGTTCACTGATAGGTTATGTTGCCATTGGTGTATTTATTAGCCTTACCGGTATTTTTATGTGGATGATCCCATCCGAAAGTACAGGCTCAAATATTTTAGAGAATGGTTTCGCTAACATTGATCCTTTGTTTACACTTGGTCCGTGGGTGTTTTTATTTTTAATTCCCGCTATTACCATGCGTACGTTTTCGGAAGAAAAAAAAACCGGTACACTCGAATTACTTTTAACGCGGCCCTTAAGCGATTGGCAAATTGTGATCGCTAAATTTTTAGCGGGATTTACATTGGTGTTGATCGCCTTGTTACCTACATTAATTTATTATTATTCGGTAAGCAAATTAGCGGCCACACCTAAAATAGGAATAGATACCGGGGGCATGTGGGGTTCTTATATTGGGTTAGCGTTTTTGGGAGCAGGATTTGTAGCCATTGGTACTTTTGCTTCCGCTATTTCTGAAAATCAGGTGATCGCTTTTATTTTGGCCTTGTTACTTTGCTTTTTTTGTTACACCGGTTTTGAATACTTAGCGACTTCGGGTTTATTTGGAAAGAACGCCGCCTTTGTAAAAACATTGGGTATTACCGACCATTACATTAGTATGAGCCGGGGCGTTATTGATACGCGCGATGTGGCCTATTTTTTAAGTGTGATCTTAATCTTTAATATTTCAACCCGATTGGTATTACAAAGCCGAAAATGGTAAACGAAACAACTAAAAAAATAACCGGTAATAAGCGTAAAGACATCACGTCGTTCTTTATGATCTTTCTTATTATTATAATGGGAAATTTTGTGTTTTCGTATTGGTTCAAGCGCCTCGATCTTACTTCCGAAAAACGTTATACACTTGCACCTTCTACTATTAAATTATTGAAGAACCTGAACGATGTAGTGTATTTGAAAGTGTATTTGAGTGGCGACCTTAATCCGAGTTTTACCCGTTTAAAAAATGAAGCAAAAGAAATTCTGGATGAGTTCAGGGCTTACTCCAATAATTTGGTAGAATACGAATTCATTAACATTAACGAAAGCGGTAATAAAGAAGAAATAAATAATATTGAAAAACAACTTTACGATAAAGGAATTGTTCCGGAGCAGGTAATTGACCGCAAGAAACAAAAAACCTCCGAGTCGCTTATCTGGCCCGGCGCCAACGTAAGTTACCGAGGAAAAGAAAAAGTTTGGCAGATCTTTAAAGGCCAGTTGGGTGTTGAGCGTGAGCAGAGCATTAATAATTCGGTGAATGAATTGGAATACGGTTTAACTAACAGTATTCGCATGCTACAATCCAACCGCAATACCGAAGTAACATTTATTGAAGGACACGGCGAGTTGGATACACTGGAGCAATACGACTTTATGCGTTCGCTGGGTGAATATTATACCGTTACACGAACCGAACTTAAATTTAACGCTTTGCGCGGATGTGCCGCCATTGTGATCGCAAAACCCGATTCGTCTTTTACCGAAAAAGAGAAGTTCATTATTGATCAGTATGTAATGAATGGCGGAAAAGTATTGTGGCTCATCGATCCCATAGAAATCAATATGGACACTTTTCGTTTAAAAGGTTTTTCGCTGGGCTTTGCTAATAATCATAATCTTGAAGATCTGTTATTCCGATATGGCGTGCGGTTGAATCCGGTTTTAGCGCAGGATATGAATTGTTCTTTTATTCCGGTTAACGTGGGCTTTAGAGCGGGACAACCCAATTTCCAAATGTTCCCGTGGATCTATAACCCACTGGTGCTACCCGACGCTGATCATCCTATTGTAAAAAATCTGGATCTGATAAAATTTCAGTTCTTAAGTACGTTGGATACCGTGAGTGCCAAAGGCATTAAAAAAACCATATTGTTACACACCTCTAAATACACCAAAACACAACCTACTCCCGCACGGATCTCCATGGCCATTGTAAAATTTCCGGCCAAGGAAGAACAATTCCGAAATTCATTTCAACCCATTGCTTGCTTATTGGAAGGTTCCTTTCAATCTAATTTCAAGAACCGTTTATCAAGTGCTATGTATGCCCGCGATTCCATCTTTAAAATAAAAGATCAGGGTGTTCCCACTAAAATGATCGTGGTGGCAGATGGCGATGTGAGTAAGAACGATCTGGTACAGGGCATGCCGCCTACTTTAGGTTATGATAAATACATGCGCCAAACCTTTGCCAATAAAACATTTTTATTGAACTGCGTTAATTATTTATTGGATGACGAAGGTTTATTGCAACTAAGAGCGCGCGAAGTTAAATTACGATTACTTGATAAAAAGAAAATAAATAACCAACAAACCAAATGGCAACTCATTAATGTTGCCTTGCCTCTTGGAGTTGTAATTTTATTTGGATTAATTCAGTTTTATTTGAGGAAGAGAAAATACGCAAGATAGATTCACCACTGAGATAAAAGAGAAACCAGAATTGGATTATACAAAAACCTCTGCTTTCTCCGGTTTCTCTGTGGTGAGTTAATACTATTTCTTCAACAACTTCACCGCAAAAATTCCGATCAACACCACGCATCCTATCAAGGCCACCCAGATCCACTTTTTATTATCAAATAGGGGTTTTGGTTTTACAACTTCTACTTGCGGAATTTTAACTTCACTTCCAAGTTCCGCTTTTTTTAATCCGGGAGGAATAGCATTCTGGAAGTAGGCCAGATCGTATTGCGGCGAAGTATCTTTTTCTTTACCATAAGCCAATACATACCGTTTGTCTTTTTTTAATTTGATCTTAATGCTTTGCTCATGGGTAAATATCACCGGCGTTATTTTATCTAAAGGTTTATCGTCTAAATTATTGATGATAATGCGCATTTTTTCACTCTTAAACCCTTCATCCTCGTAATCAAAATGGGTTAAGTAGATTTTATTAGAAGAGGAAGAAGTAACAGTACCCCCTCCAAAGTCGATCCACTTATTCTTAGAGTTATTGGTGTTTACCCAAAAGTTAACATTGGTCTCTCGCCTGAAATGTGGCGGATCGTTTTGAACATTCAACTGCACACAGGTAATTAAATATTTTCGCTTGAACGAACATTCCAATATCGTTTGTTTTTTTTCTTTATCCTCTGTTCGAACCATTTCATACGGTAAAATTTCTCCATCACTCGCTTCTTCTTTTACCAATGGCACAGAGGCCGATAACAGTTCAATTTTTTCGCTGTTGGAGTCATCCATTTTAACGCGAATGTATTTGAACGACACATCTCCGAACACAATATTGTTACGGTAATAATGCCCCGATACACTACGGTAATAATCAAACATTTTCTCGTTCTCAATTATGGTTTGCCATTTTTTATTATCCTGACTTCCTTCCAACGTAATATCTTTAAAAAAGTCGTATGAGGAAAAATTAAGGTAAAGCGAGTTGTAAATAAGATTGGTGTCGAGGATCAAAGTGGCGTAAGACGCTTTTCCGGCTTCATAGCTTTTGTCGATGATCTTTAAACTCTTAAAATAACTTTTATCGTAGGTGTCGTAAAACTTAGAGCCTGTGATATAAGGTACTTCCATGGTGTCTTTTTCTGTAAGTTCATACACGCGGTAAAAACCGTTCCGGTCGAGCACCCCCGAAGAAATAGTAAGATCGTAATACCCGTCGGCAGCAACCGGTTTTAATTCGCGGTAATAGGAATAGGTTTTTAATTGGGCTTGTAATACAGTAGTAAACCCCAATAGTACGTATAAGATAATTCTTTTCATATGTTTCAATTTACTTTATTGTTCTTTTTAACCACAAAGGACACGAAGAAGGCACAAAGCGCACAAAGGTTTTTCGATATCATTTCTTTGTGTCATTTATGTATTTACTTTGTGTTCTTTGTGGTTACCATTATGCAGCAGGTTGGTCATTTCCAACTTCCTTTGTTTCGTTTTCCTCACCAAACAAAAGCGGTTTAAACTTTTGATACATGAAAGATACAATTAGTAAAATAACTCCAATAGTAATAAATACGATGAGCTGATACCCTCTGCTCATAGTTAAAGCATCGGTAGCTAATTTTAAAATAGTTAAACCAAATAAAGAAATTGCGATCACCCTTAGCATTTTGCGCTTACGAATAATTCCATACACAATTAAGAACATGGAATAAACGCCCCACACGATGGTATAACCAATGCGATACGACAAACGCTCGGCCGCTTTAA
>JBGASH010000160.1:0-7596 GCA_044229775.1 Bacteroidia bacterium | reverse complement strand
TATAAAACGGACTCAGGGCAACCGAAATGGCCGACGCAATGGTATCGGCGTTGGTATTAAGTAATTGTCCCTTTCCATCATGTGTAATGGCGCAAACAACAGGAACCGATCCGGCATTAAGCAATGAATTAAAAAATTCAATGTTAATACTCTCATTATTCAAGTCGCCAACAAAACCGTAATCAACCTCTCCTATCGGTCTTTTTTTGGCAATGATAGCGTTTCCGTCGGCACCACTTAAGCCAATGGCGTTGCAATTTAGTGCTTGTAATTTAGAGACAATGGTTTTGTTAATATAGCCGGCATAAACCATGGCGGCAATGATCAAAGTTTCTTCATCGGTAACTCTTTTGCCTTGCACCATTTGAACGGATACCTGAAGTTTTTTGGCCATGATGGTTGCCATCTTACCACCGCCGTGCACGAGCAACTTTGGAGAAGGTATTTTTGAAAAATCGTTTAAGAAATTTTCAAGAGCCTCTGGGTGGTCGATAACGTTTCCGCCTATTTTAACGATGTTTAAGTTTTTCATTGGAGGAGTTGGGCAATTTGTTGTTTAATGTCGTTTTCTTCGAAAGGTTTAAAATTAGTTTCCAGTAATTGTTTTAAAACAACCTGAGCGGCGTACACCCTGTTTTCGGCCTGTTTTAATACCAGCGAATTTTTGCTGTCTAATAATTCATCTGGCAATTCTAAATTCCTTCTCACAGGTAAGCAATGCATAATAAACGCATCTTTCACTTTTTCTTTGTTCAATAACCAATCACCCTTAACCGGAGGCATGGCACCGTAATCTTCATATGATGACCAGTTCTTCGCATAAACAAAATCGGCATCCTTTAGCGCTTCGTTTTGATCATGGGTAATAGTGGCCCCTTTTGTAAAATCTTCGCTTAAGTTGTATCCCTCGGGATTAGCAATTACAAAATCCACATCGTATTTAAGCATCCACTCCGAAAAGGAATTAGCAACAGCTTGTGGCAAAGGTTTAATGTGTGGCGCCCAGGTTAAAACTACTTTTGGCTTTTTATCTTGCTGATCAGAACCTGTAGGGTAAAATTCCTTAATAGTAATAGCATCTGCTAAACTCTGAAGTGGGTGCAATGTGGCCGATTCTATTTCATAAATTGTAGAAGAATTTTTTCACTGTAATCTTCTTTTTTATCTGTCAAACCTGGAAAACATCTCACACCAATAATATCGCAATAGGTCCCTATAACGGCAGCGGCGTCTTTAACATGTTCGGCTTTATTTCCATTCATTACAGCCCCGTCCGAAAATTCAAGGGCCCAGCCTTCCTGATTAATGTTCATTACAATAACATTCATGCCTAAATTTTGAGCGGCTTTTTGGGTGCTTAGCCTTGTTCTCAAACTCGGATTCATAAAAAGTAATCCCAGCGTTTTGTTTTTTCCCAGAGAGGAAAAGCCGTAAGGATTCTTTTTTAAAAGAAGCGCTTCGTTAACTAAACTGTTAACCGATTTTATGTCGTGTACCGTTGTAAAATACTTCATGGCTAAGCGGGTGTTAAGGATTTTGTTTTTAGGATCAATGAAATGGCATTTAAGAACAGGTCGGCCTCGTTTTTGGTAATATTAAGCGGAGGTAATAGTCTTATGGTATTGTTATTGGACGAGTAACCTGTAAAAATTTTATGTTCAAACAATAATTGCTTTCTTACTTCGGTTGCGGGGTTTTCGGTCTCGATCCCGATCATCAGACCCAATCCTTTCACTTTTTTAACACCTTTAATGAGTTTCAATTGCTGCATAAGGTAATTCCCGGTAGCAAAAGAATTCTCAATTAGGTTTTCTTTCTCAATGGTCTCCAATACAGCGATAGAAGCGGCACAGGCCAAATAATTCCCTCCAAAGGTGGTTCCTAGCATGCTATGTTTCGCTTTTATCTTGGGATGAATTAAAACACCTGCTACAGGAAAACCGTTGCCCATTCCTTTAGCGGTAGTAATAATATGGGGTTCTATTTCTGAATACTGATGCGCGAAAAACTTTCCACTTCTTCCGTATCCCGATTGGATCTCGTCTAAGATCAAAAGCGCCCCTACTTTATTACAATGTTCTTCAACTGTTTTTAAGAACTCGTTAGAAGGAATGTTTATGCCACCAACGCCTTGAATGCCTTCGATGATCACCGCACAAATGCTTTCGTTGATGGTTTCCAAAAATGTTTTGGTATCGTTCAAGGGTAAAAATACTACTTCGTGTACCTTATTGATCCCGGCCGATAGTTTTTCATCGTTTGTAACGCCTAACGACAAAGAAGTACGTCCGTGAAAGGAATCTTTGAAGGCGATCACCTTTTTTTTACCATTATGAAAAGAGGCGAGCTTTAGCGCGTTCTCATTGGCTTCTGTACCCGAATTACATAAGAACAAATTATAATCTTTGTAACCGCTCAGTTCTCCAAGTTTTTCGGCCAACTCATTTTGTAAAGGCATTTTTACCGCATTTGAATAGAAACCGATCTGGTCTAATTGATATTTTAATTTTTTTACATAGTGTGGGTGTGAATGGCCGATAGAAATGACAGCGTGACCGCCATAAAAATCCAGGTATTTTTCACCTTTATCATCCCATATAAAAGAGCCGCTGGCCTTTACCGGAGTGATGTTGAAGAGAGGATATACGTCGAATAAATTCATGATCCAGGTATTTTAATTTTAAAAAACAACACTTTTAAGTTTAAGACCTTCCAATTCATTAAATCCAAACATTAAATTCATGTTCTGGATAGCTTGTCCTGATGCGCCTTTTAATAAATTATCAATTACACTTGTAATTAATAAATGATCATTATGCTTCGTTAAATGAATAAAGCATTTGTTGGTATTTACCGCCATTTTAAGATCCACTTGTTTTTCGGAAAGGAAGACAAAAGCGTTACCTGAATAGAATTTGGAATAAAGATCTTTTATTTCATTCAGACTTTTTTGGGTCTCTACAACAACAGTTGCTAAAATCCCTCTTGTAAAAGAGCCTCTTTGTGGAATAAATACTAAATCGAAATCTTTTGCGCCGGCGGATTCAAGACCCGAAATGATCTCCTCGTTATGGGGATGTTCAAAAGGCTGGTAAACTGATAAGTTATTTTGTCTCCACGAAAAATGGGTGGTATCGCTGGTTTTTACTCCGGCTCCAGTTGAGCCGGTGGTAGCATTAACCACTACGTTACCATGAATTAAATTGTTTTTAGCCAAAGGTAAAAGCGCTAACTGAATGCAGGTGGCAAAACATCCGGGATTCGCGATAAAGCCGCTCGTGTTTATTTTTTCTTTATTCAATTCAGGTAAACCATAAACAAATTCGGCATTACCGATCTTGTTGGAATTTTTGCTTCTAAAATCCCGGCCAAGATCAATTATTTTTGATTCTAATAATTCTGGGTGTTCGTTCAGGTATTTTACTGATTCGCCATGTGGCAAACATAAAAACACCAGGTCAGGTTGTCCTGTAACTTTATCACTAAATAAAAGATCACATTCACCCGCCAAGTCGCTGAACACATCGCTCACTTTTTGTCCGGCCAATGATTTACTCACTACCGAAATAATAGTTACGTTATCGTGGTTTACCAGCAACCTGATAAGTTCGGCACCGGTATAACCTGCACCTCCAATTATCGCAATCTTAATTTTCGTCATTGATCTTGTTTACTTGGTGGTAAATACTCATTTGATTGCTCATGATCTTGGTATAACCTTTTACGTCGTTGCCGCTCCAGCTATTGTTCATTTCACCGTAGCTGCCAAATTTATTCGACATAAGGTCGTGTTGCGATTCAATTCCAATAATGGAAAAGAGGTAAGGCGATAATTTCACGAATACTTTTCCGGTCACCATTTTTTGAGTGGATTGTAAAAACACCTCAATATCTCTCATTACCGGATCTAAGAATAAACCTTCATGTATCCAGTTGCCATACCAGATCGATTGCTGGTCTTTAATATTGATCTGCATTTTGGTAAGCGTATGTTTTTCTAAAGCGTGGTGAGCTTTAATAGTAATAAGAGCGGCGGCGGCCTGAAACCCAACTCTACCCTTTATTCCGATAATGGTATCACCCACATGAATGTCTCTTCCAATGCCATAAGGTGCCGCTATACTTTCCAGTTTCTGAATGGCCAGGGTAGGATGAGAGAAGATCTCGCCATTGATACCTTTTAATTCTCCTTTTTCAAAATTCAACTCTATCTCTTTACCTGCAGTTTCAACTACCTGATCAGGAAAAGCGCTTTCGGGTAAGGTTAAATGAGAGGTAAGTGTTTCTTTGCCTCCTACAGAGGTTCCCCAAATACCTTTGTTGATGCTGTACTTTGCTTTTTCGGTATTGATATTGATGCCGTTCTCCTTTAAGAACGAGATCTCTTCTTCCCGTGATAATTTATTATCCCTGATCGGAGTAAGAATAGTTATGTTCGGAATTAAAATGTTGAATACCGCGTCGAACCTTACCTGGTCGTTACCTGCCCCGGTACTACCGTGAGCAACGTAATCGGCTTTTATTTTTTTAGCATATTCGGCAATAGCTGTGGCTTGTGAGATCCTCTCGGCGCTAACTGAAAGGGGGTAAGTGTTGTTCTTTAAAACATTTCCAAATACCAGATACTTTATCACCTTATCGTAATAATTTTTAGTTTCATCAATACATTTAAAGGAAGCAACGCCTAGGTTCTTCGCTTTAGTTTCAATTTCAGCTATCTCTTCCTTCGAAAAGCCGCCTGTGTTCACGCTAACAGCGTGCACTTCAAGGTCTAACGATTTAGAAAGATAAATGGCGCAATAGGAGGTATCTAACCCGCCACTAAACGCTAATACTACAGTTTTTTTCATTTTTTAAAGTGTTATAATTACTTTTTCTTTTAACATAGATCCTTTTTTCATTCTTAAAACTCTTTCAAATAGTTTGACGTATTTTTTAAAGTTCTTAAAGCGGCCGTTCTTATTCTCTTCTTTCGGATCGAACAACATGGCGGTACACATACAGTTCTTGCGGTCCTTACTTTTCAGAATTTCAAAATTCACGCAACTGGTGCAGCCTTTCCAAAAAGCGTCATCTTGTGTTAGCTCCGAATAAGTAACCGGTTCGTAACCCAGATCAGAATTGATCTTCATAACAGCCAGTCCGGTGGTTAAGCCAAATATTTTGGCATCGGGATATTTTTCCCGCGAAAGTTTAAAGATCTTGTCTTTAATGGCTTTTGCCAGTCCGCTTTTTCTAAATTCGGGTGCGACAATTAAACCGGAGTTAGCCACATATTCGCCATGGCTCCAGGTTTCAATGTAGCAGAACCCGGCCCATTGACCGGTTTTGGTTGTGGCAATAACCGCTTTACCTTGCAGCATTTTTTGCTGGAGGTAATCAGGACTTCTTTTGGCAATTCCCGTTCCGCGGGCTTTTGCCGATTGTTCCATTTCGTTGCAGATAGTTTCTGCCATATGTAGAAATTGCTCATTGGCAACTTGCACAATAAATTGATTCATGATCAAAAAAATTAAATAAGAAAACAAAGATCAACGATACCGATCAGGTATCATTGTTTTTACGGTAAGAGGGACGATTAAATCAACGTCGGATACAAAAAACCGGGCGCGCCGGTAAAACAAACAACAGTTTTGCTGTTGAAGAAAACACTTGCTCAAGAACTATTTTAATCTAAAGACGAGCAGAGAATGAAATTTAGTTTTTTCATTATTGTTAACGCTCCTTTTTGTGTTTTTGTTTTTTAATTTTGTTGCAAGTATTCGAATAATTATTTAAATTATCAAATTTTTTTCAATTATTGGTGTATTACAAGTGGTTTTCGTGATCGGTTCAGGCAAAGTATTCGCCTGTCCGTTCCAAATGTCTAAGCAAGTAAAAGTGATCAGCGAGTCCATTTTCTCCGTCATCGCTACCAATGATCTTTACCTTTGGAACTATTAGCTTTTTACAGGTTTTCTCAGCCCATATTATCACCGGCTAATACGTAAGAGGTTTTACCCGAAATGGAGCCGGAGTTCTTTCCGCCATGTAATTCAATGAGATCTTTTAACTGATCGCGACTAAATTTCGTGAACACGCCGCTAATAACAATTGTTAAGCCTTTTAATTTATCCGATCCGCCTGCCAATTGCTCCTCGTTAAGTTCAAATTGAAGTCCTTTTTGTTTAAGGTGCTGAATGATCTTTTTGTTACCATTATTACGAAAATATTCAATAATGCTATCGGCAATGGTT
Source organism: Bacteroidia bacterium (assembly GCA_044229775.1). Classification (GTDB taxonomy): domain Bacteria; phylum Bacteroidota; class Bacteroidia; order B-17B0; family Aurantibacillaceae; genus JAHEYG01. The sequence continues at coordinate 1,360 of JBGASH010000160.1, read as the reverse complement.
TCGCCCACTTCATCTATTTCGAGCAATTGTTCTTTGCTCAATGAAATCAAGGTATCTAGGTTCTTTACTTTTTTGGCAATTTTTTTTGCGGTGGTTTCGCCAACGTGCCTGATTCCTATGGCAAATAAAACCCTTTCAAAAGGAACGGCTTTACTGGCTTCCAAACCTTCAATTAAATTCTGTGCCGATTTCTCAGCCATTCTTTCTAAAGGAAGGAGTTGTTCTTTCTTAAGATCATACAGGTCGGCGATGTTCTTTACTAATCCGGCATCATATAATTGTTCGATGGTTTCGGCCCCCAAACTATCAATGTTCATGGCCTTGCGCGAAACAAAATGTTCCATCTTACCTTTTACCTGTGGCGGACAACCGTATTCGTTAGGACAATAATGCAAGGCTTCACCTTCTAAACGTATCAATTCAGTGTCGCATTCGGGGCAACGTGAAATGTATTTTGTTTTTTTTGAATTGGTGGGACGTTTTTTAAGATCAACGCCAATTATCTTAGGAATAATTTCACCGCCTTTTTCAACGAACACCTGATCGCCAACTCTTACGTCCAGTTTTTCTATAATATCGGCGTTATGCAGTGAGGCGCGCTTAACCGTTGTTCCTGCCAGTAAAACCGGTTTCAAATTAGCTACCGGAGTGATAGCTCCGGTTCGTCCAACCTGATAAGTGATCTCCTTTAATTCCGTACTTACTTGTTCGGCTTTAAATTTGTAAGCAATGGCCCAACGTGGCGATTTGGCAGTGAAACCAAGATTATGTTGCTCTTTATAGCCATTCACTTTAATAACAATGCCATCTATCTCAAAGGGTAAAGAATGTCTTTTTTTATCCCAATGCTCAATGAAATTTATAACTTCTTCAATGCCGTTGCATAATTTAGAATGCTCAGAAGTTTTGAATCCCCATGTATGGGCGGCCTTCATGTTTTCAAAATGCGATTTAAAAGGGAGTTTTTCGCCCAATACATAATACAATATACAATCGAGTTTCCGTTTGGCCACAACACCTGAATCCTGCATTTTCATTGTGCCCGATGCCGCGTTACGTGGATTGGCCAAAGGTGGCTCTCCAATATCTTCGCGTTCTTTATTAATGGCTTCAAAAACTTTTTTTGGAAAAAAGATCTCACCGCGTATCTCAAATTCCTTGGGATAATCGCCCTTTAATTTTAAAGGAATGGATTTTATGGTTTTTACATTGGTAGTTACATCATCGCCCTGTACACCGTCGCCTCTGGTAATAGCTTGTTTTAATTGTCCGTCTTCGTAAGTTAAACTGATCGACAGCCCGTCAAATTTTAACTCACAAACATATTCAATACTCGACCCAAAGAGGTCGGTTCCCTTCA
>JBGASH010000159.1:0-7316 GCA_044229775.1 Bacteroidia bacterium | reverse complement strand
TGCAAATGCTAAACCAAAGATCATGGTCCAGCTTAACGGTCCCCAGAACGTTACGTTATCACCGCCAAAATAAATGTGCGGATTAAATTCGCTGAACAAGGTTTGGAAATCAATATTTAATCCTATCGCTAAAGGTATCAATCCTAAAATAGCGGCGGTAGCTGTTAAGATCACCGGTGTCATACGCGTTCTACCGGCTTCTAAGGTAGCATCCCACAGGCCCATTCCCTGAGCCCGCTGCATTTCGGCAAATTCGACCAGTAATATACCGTTCCTGACCGCAATTCCTCCTAACGCGATCACACCAATACCGGTCATAACGATGCTCATGTCCATTTTAAAAATAGCGGTTCCTAAAATTACACCAATGATACTAAAGAAAATTTCGGTCATAATAATTAGTGGCTTACCAAACGAGTTGAACTGAATTACCAATATCAGCAACATTAAACCAAACGAGATCAATAACGCTCTCCCTAAGAACGCGCCGGTTTCTTTTTGTTCTTCCTGCTGACCTGTAAATAATACTTCAACGCCATCGGTTGGTTTAAATCCTTTGGCTTCTTTCTGGATCTTTGCTACAACTTCATTCGCGTTAAATCCTTCTTTTACATCCGAACCCAAGGTAATTACACGTGTAAAATTCTTACGTTTAATACCACCATAAGTGTTAGAATATTTAATATCGCATACCGAAGAAAGCGGAACAGAACGAATGATACCGCCCATGTTCATATCACGATAAGTGATCTTTAAATTGCGCAACACTTCAATGTTAACGCGCTGATCATATTTGTAACGCAATTGCACCGGATATTCATCGTCCAGATCCCTGAACTTTGTGGCTTCGGCGCCAAATACGGCTCCCCTAATTTCCATAGCTAATTGGCCGGTAGATAAACCTTCGCGGTTAGCACGTTCGCGGTTAATATCAAAAATAATTTCCGGTTTGTTTTCTTCAATGTCTTTTTTCAACTCCACCATTCCCGGGATCTTCTTATCATCTAAAAAGCGTTTCAACGCGTTGGCGTTAGAAATAAGATCTTCGAGCTTATCGCCTTTTACTTCAATGTTAATTGGTTTAGAGGTGGGCGGACCTGCCTGTTCTTTATTGGCAAATATATCGGCGCCCGGAATATTCCATTTAATATTTTGAATAGCCGTTAAATATTTTGCGGTTGATTCGCCGTTGCGTAAACCAAAACGTACAAAGTTGATAGCGATCTTACCACGGTTAGGATATTTATTCTGATCCTGATCCTGTGGATCGGTTACACCAATGGTAACGTTACTGATCATGGATTCTACAATTGGATTATCTTTTCCAATTACCGAATCAACTCGCGCCTCTACTTTACGCATAATGGCATTGGTAAATATGGGATCGGTACCAACAGGTAGTTTTACATATACAAAGATGTTATTGGGTTCGCCTTGCGGAAAGAATACAACTTTTGGTCCGCGCACCGCGAATAACACAATGGATAAAATAAAAATACCGATCAAAAGGAAAAGCGGTCGGGCCGGTTTTAAAAGATTCCAATGAAGGAATTTCACATAACGGTTTTGAAACGCCGGCCAAATGCGGGTTTGCCAGGCTTCAATAACTTTATATAGGAATAAACGGTGCACTATTAAGAATAAACCAAGGAAAACGATCAGGTTACCCATTCCGTAACTGTGTTTGGCGTAACAGAACAAGGCAATAACAGCGTATAATAATAATTGACGCCATCCTTTTTTAGAGATCTTTCCAAATTCTTTTGTTTCTTCATGATGTGGTTTCATAAAGTCAACCGCAAAAACCGGATTGATAATATAGGCCACAATTAGCGATGCAAGAAGGGACACAATTAATGTGATAGGAAGGAAGAACATGAATTTACCAATGATACCGCTCCAAAATGCCAACGGAATGAACGGCGCTAACGTAGTCATGGTACCCGACAATACAGGTAAGAACACTTCGCCCGCCGCCATTTTCGCCGCCGTTTTTATATCACGCTTGCCGTTATCAAAGAGCCGGTGCGTGTTCTCAATAACCACAATGGCGTCATCTACCACAATACCTAACGCTAATAAAAAGGCAAATAACACGATCATGTTCATGGTAAAGCCCAGGGCCGGCATAAACATAAAGGCGATAAACATGGATAATGGCACCGAAAGCGCTACGAACAACGCATTGGTGACGCCCATGAAGAACATTAAAATGAAGGTCACTAAAATAAATCCGATGATGATGGTATTGATAAGGTCATGAAGTGTTACTTCCGTTTTATTGGATTGGTCGCCCGAAACGGTAACATCCAATCCCTCCGGAAAATCATTCTTCTTCATGTCGGCAATAATGTCTTTAATTTTTTCGGAAGCTTCGATGAGGTTTTCGCCCGAGCGTTTGATAACGTTCAAGGTAATAACATTCTTTCCTTTACTGCTGCTGTAGCTTTCCTGCTCTAAAAAATAATCTCTTACTTCGGCAATATCTTTTAAGTACATGCGTGCGCCCGATTGCGAACTGATCACCATGTTCTTTATTTCATCAATGCTTTTAAATTCTTTTTTTACACTGAGGGTACGTTTCATACCATCCATTGGAATACTTCCTAATGTAATGGACAAATTCTCGTTACCAATAGCGCGTTGTATATCTCCTAAGGTAAGTTGCGCTCCCTGCATTTTGAACATGTCGAGGTTCACCTGAATTTCGCGGGTAAGATCACCTACCAAACGCGCTTCGTTAATTTCTTTCAATCCTTCAATGCGCTCCTGAAGATCTTCGGCGTATTTTTTTAATTTTTTAAGATCGTATTTACCGGCAATGTTAATGAACATGATCGGAATTTCGGAGAAGGCGATCTCCTTGATCATTGGTTCACGTGTTAACGTAGTGGGCATATCGGTTCTTGCCTCATCAATGGCGTCTTTTACTTTTAACTTGGCTTTGGCTGGATCAACATTGGTATTAAATTCAACAACAATAACCGAAACGTCCTGTAAAGAGGTACTGGTTACTTTTTTAATACCCGCAACCGATTTTAATTTTTTCTCAATGGGTTTTGTAATGGTATTCTCGATATTGGTAGGAGAGTTACCTGCATTAACCGTGTTCACATAGATTGTTGGAACAGTAATGTCCGGAAAACTTTCTTTTGGTAAACCTATGTACGACATAATACCAACCACACAAATGAGGATGGTAAGAATGTACACACTGGTCTTGTTATCAATAGCCCAGCTCGAAGGTTTAAATTCTTTAAATAAATCTTTCATATTAAATATTATTTATAACTAATGTTATCTCCTTCGTTAATGGTTTGAAATCCTTCAACAATTAACGGATCGGAGGCTTTTAAACCTTCGGTAACTTCAATTCTTCCTTCGTACTCGTGACCTGTTTTGATAACACGCTTGGCCACTTTGTCGCCGTCAGCAATGTAAACGTATTTTTCGTTTTCGAGTCCGGTTTGAATTACTTTTACCGGAATCACTATTACCGGGGCAGGCGAAGTGTAGTCGTTGATCATTAAGCGGGTCACCATGTTTGGGTGATAATCTTTTTTGTCGTCAAGCAAAGCTTCAACGGCAAAGGTGCGGTTAACAGTATTGATAGCGCGTGCCGAATAATTTATTTTTGATATGATAGAATCATTCATATCGGGAAAATAGATCTTAACATTGTCACCTTTTTTAACACGACTGGCATACGCTTCAGCTAGATCGGCCTTTACTTTTAGGTTCGAGAAATTAACTACGCGAATAGACTGCAGGCCGGGCATTACCGCTTGGCCTAATTTAATATCTACCGCGTCAACTGTTCCGTCTATTGGTGAAATAATTTTACTCATGCGCAATTGTTCCTGCATGGCAGCTATTTGTTTTTCTAAACTTTCTTTCTGCGTTTTAGTTTGTAAGAACTGCACCTCTGTTCCGATCTTCTGATCCCATAACGATTTTTGTTTCTCATACATCTGGCTAACAAGATCCAGATTGGTTTGCATGGTAGAAATGTTTTGCTGTATAGCGCGACTATCGGTTTCGGCTAAAACCTGACCGGCGCTAACCTGATCGCCCGGTTTTACATTTATTTTAGTGATGGTGCCAGGGATCTGGCTAGATAAAGCTACGTTCTCATCGGCATCAATTTTTCCCTGTACAGCGATATAGGTTTGAAATACCTCTGGCGCCACAGGAACTACTTCCACCAGATTTATTTTTTTAGGTGTAGAATCGTTTTTAGCGAGTTCTTTTTCCAGTGTTTCAATTTGCGCGGTAATTTCTTCGTGCTGTTTTTTAAGCTTTTCAAGCTGCGCCTTTTTATCAGGGGCCGAGCAGGAGATCATTAACGCTGTAAGTAAACTAAAGAAGATGTGTTTTTTCATATGATATTTATTAAATTCTTATTTTATATTTCCAAGAGCTTTATCCAGATCGATCTTTGCCATTAACAGATCGAACATGGCGCTTAAATAATTTGTTTCCGATTCTTTCAAAGACGTTTCGGCGGTGATCACCTCAATGTTTGAACCAACACCCGCATCGTATTTTTTCTTAGCGGTATCAAAGATGTTTTGGGCCAGTTCTCTGTTTCTTTTTTGCGTTAATAACGAAGCAAAAGCATTCTTGTAATTTACCGAACTGATATTGGCTTCCATGTCAATGGCCAATTTCAAATTATTCATGGTATTAGTGGTCTTCAAAATATTAACGCGGGCTTGTTGGATCTTATAATATTTTGTGCCGCCGTTAAAAATAGGAACGTTGATGGTGGCACCAACAATACCAATAGGGAACCATTTTTGATTGGCATCAAAAATATCGAATTTAGCGCGTTGTGCCTGTTTGCTATAAGAACCATACGCCACTATGGATGGTAAATGCTGATACTGATAACGTTTTAATTCTAACGTGTTTAACTCTTGCTGCGTTTGCATAAGCGAATATTCCGAGCGTGCTTCGTAATTTATTTTTGTATCGGTTAAAAGATCTATGTCCTGTAACTGGTCGGCCTTAATTTCATCGGTAAGTTTAATGGGTTGTTTAAGATCATATCCCATTTGAAATTTCAAAAGTGTTTCCGTAACACCAACAATGCGCTCCATTTTTTCTTTTTCGGTCATTAAATTATTGTAGGCGAGTTCAATTCGATCAAGATCTATTTTTTCAACAAAACCATTGGTGTTAAGGGCCTTGGTGTCGTCAAATAATTTTTTGAGGCGAACTAAATTAGCGTCAAGTGTTTTTAAACGTTCGCGGGTCATTAAGGCGGTGTAGTAGGCTTTTGTAACGTTTACAACGGTTTCGGTCTTGGTTCTTACCAATGCTTTATCCGAAAGGGCTTTTACATGTTTAGACGACAATAACGCCATCATGTAATCGCTGCTAAAAATAAGTTGCGATACCGATAATCCCGCTGTGGCATTATAGGGCACACCAAATTTAACTGGAACATAAGTGCCCGGAAGGCCGCCGAAGAATTGTCCCGGTAAAAGCGAGGTAGGTAATTCAAAATAATCTTTTACGTCAAAGCTTCCGCTTATTTGCGGTAAACCAATGGCACGCGTTTCATTGCGCCGGTATTCATTCATCTTAATATCAAGGTCGGCGTTCAAATAATTGGCATTATGTTTTGTAGCGTAATCAATGGCGGCCGCCAACGAAAAGTCGGTCGACTGGGCAGCGCTTTGTGCCAAAACAAACGCCGGCACAAATGATAAAGCAACTAAAAGTGTATAAAAATATTTTTTCATAGTAGTTTTATTCTTCTTCGGTAATTTCTTTATGTTTATTAATCAGTTTGTGTCCTTTTAAAGTACAAATACCATATAAAAAATGTTCGGTAAGGCCAAGCTGAACATCCATAATATTGAATTTATCGGGTGGAAAAGAAACCGGATTGAAGGCCATTTCAATTTCTTCCATACGCAAACGTGCCATGATCTTGGTATTAAGATCGTCGCGTACATACCCGTCCTTCCGGCCTTTTTCCATAGCGTGTTCTACACTTTGTTGAACCCAATCTTCTTTAAACTCTTTAAAAAGTTTCCAGGTATTGGGGTAATATTTTTGTAATTCATAAAATAAATTCGGGTTTATCTTTCCAAGCATGTCGCGCATGTTTTTCATGATCCCAAAAACTTCTTCAACAACATTGGCGCTTTGTGCGCTGTTTTTGCTAAACATTATTTTGTCTTCTTCAATAGAAAGTTTCATTAAGGTATGAACGATCTCATCTTTTTCTTTAAAATGCTGGTAAATGGTTTTTTTACTCATGCCAAGATGCTTGGCAATATCATCCATGGTGATACTTTTTATCCCGTACTTGAAAAAAAGTTCCTGCGCGCCTTTTAATATTTTTTCGTCGACTGTCATAAAATCCGGAACAAAACTAAGGAAACTATTTTTGTCTTACAGGTTTCTTTTAAAGTTTTTTTTTGCCGATATTTGTAATCGATTAATTACCTAAATGGCTGAAAATAAGCATAACAGATGGAAAATCTTTACCGAAGGGCTAAAGAATAAGTACCGTTTAGTGATATTAAATGACGAAACTTTTGGCGAAACTTTCTCTTTTCGTTCATCGCCCCTTGGCTTAATAATATTAGTTAGCGCCATAACTATTATAATGACCACCATTGTAATAAGTCTGGTAGCATTTACTTCTTTGCGCGAGTACATTCCGGGTTACGGAAATGTGAGCGACCGGTCTCAAATTTTAAACCTTTCGGTTAGAGCCGATTCGCTCGAGCAAATTTTATCGGCGCGCGACTGGTACATGAAAAATCTTGTAAATGTTTTTTCGGATAGTTTAGAACATAAAACGGCGAAGCCGGTTAAAGATACCAGTGGTAAATATAAAAACGTTAACGTTAAGCCAAGCTCAAATGACATTCAGTTCAGAAAGGATGTTGAGACCGAACCAGCCGCGCTCGAATTTAACGGACCTATTCCCAAAAAACATCCTTTAGCCAGCTATTTATTTTTTAATCCGGTTAAAGGAACAGTTACCACTTCGTTCAATGCGGCTGAAGAACATTATGGGGTAGATGTAGTGGCAAAGAAAGACGAGTTCATTAAATCAACTTTAGATGGTACCATTGTATTTGCGGGTTTTACACCAGCGGATGGATATGTTGTTGAGATACAACACGACAATAATTTAGTCAGTATCTACAAACACAACTCTTCACTACTTAAAAAAACCGGCGACCGTGTAAAATCCGGCGAGCCTATTGCCATTATAGGCAACACCGGCGAAAACAGTAACGGACCACATTTGCATTTTGAATTATGGCATAACGGTTTGCCAATAAACC
>JBGASH010000006.1:0-48231 GCA_044229775.1 Bacteroidia bacterium | reverse complement strand
GTTATTGGTATTGGTGAGAACATTTCCGACCATGCCGCTATTTTTAATACTGATACTTTATTCTTCGAGAACACCGCCGAATTTGTGAAAGCATTTCATTCGGGGTCCGTTCAACTTCATAACTCCACCATTTTGCTAAAGGGAGGCCGGCGTTTTGGTTTTGAGCAGATCTCACAAATACTGCAGCAAAAAAGTCATGATACCATTCTGGAAATAAATTTGAACCATCTTACCGAAAATATTAACTATTACCGAAGCCTGTTAAAGCCCGGAACGCAAATAATGTGTATGGTAAAAGCGATGGGATACGGAAGCGGCAGCAGTGAAATTGCCCGTACCTTGCAACATGTTGGAATAAATTATTTAGCGGTTGCTTACGCGGATGAAGGGGTTGAATTGCGAAACGCGATGGTACAATTGCCCATTATGGTAATGAGTCCTGAAGAAGATTCGCTCGAAGACATCATTAACCATAACCTTGAACCCGAAATTTATTCGGTACGTATATTAGAAATGTTTTGTCGCCAACTGAATAAGAGCGGCATTTCGGAGCCCTACCCTATTCATTTAAAAATTGATACTGGCATGCGCCGATTGGGTTTTGAAGAAAAAGATATTGAAATGATAGCTCAACTGCTCTTACAACACCCTCAGGTAAAAGTACAAAGCGTGTTTTCGCATTTGGTAGGAACCGATAACCCCGGGCTGGATCATTTTACCAACGAACAAATTTCGAAATTTGAAAAAGTTTGTTCGCATTTAGAAAAAACTTTAGGGTATCCTTTCCTGAAACACATTTGCAATTCGGGTGGCATTTCGCGTTTTAAGAATGCGCATTACGATATGGTACGTTTAGGAATTGGCATGTACGGTGTTGGGATAAATAAGGATGAACAACAAAAATTAAAAAATGCCGGAAGCTTAAAAACAAAGATCTCTCAAATAAAAACTGTGGGAGTTGGTGAAACCGTTGGTTATAACCGCAACGGGAAAATTGATAAGGCCACAACCATTGCCACCATTCCTATTGGCTACGCCGATGGATTTAAACGCGGCTTAGGTAACGGAAATTTTTCGGTTCTCATAAATGGCAAAGCTTGCAAAACCATTGGGAACATTTGTATGGACATGTGCATGGTAGACATTACCGGTGTAAAATGCGAAGAAGGCGACGAGGTTATTGTGTTCGAGAACTTTGACCAGATCCAAAACATGGCTTCGGCTCTTGGTACCATTCCGTATGAAATACTCACCGGGATTTCGGGACGAGTGAAAAGGGTTTATATTCAAGAGTGATGGGGTTCGGAGTTCGGAGTTCGGAGTTCGGAGTTCGGAGTTAAAAAAATTACATCTTCCCAACCAGAAGTTCAATTGTTTTTTTCAACCACAGTTCATCTGTTTTATCAAAGGAAGCTAATTCATCGCTATCCACATCCAAAACGGCTATGATGTCACCGTTATTAATTATTGGAATAACAATTTCTGATTTTGAAAGTGCGCTGCAGGAAATATGTCCTGGGAATTTATCCACATCCTCTACAATAATAGTTTCACCTTTTTCCCAGGCCGTACCACAAACGCCTTTGCCTTTGTTAATGCGGGTACAGGCTACCGGTCCTTGGAATGGGCCAAGTACCAATTGATCTTCTTCAACCAAATAAAATCCCACCCAAAAAAAGTTCATTCCGTATTTAAGAGCGGCGCAAACGTTGGCAAGGTTTGCGATAATATCGCTTTCGCCTGCTATCAACGCTTCTATTTGCGGAAACAGTTCCTTGTACTTTTCTTCTTTGGTAGTAGCGGTTATTTTAAGGTCGTCGGCCATGCTGTAAATTTATTCTAAATAATTGAAAATTCATATTATGTTGGGGCTTCTGTTTATTTGCCACCAAGGCGCAAAGACACAAAGAAAAATTAAAAAGAGCTTTCGTTGTGCGAATCTTTGCGTCTTAGTGCCTTTGTGGCTATATTTATAAAAAAATAACTATGAAAAAATTATTAGCATTTGCATTTTTAGGATTAGGTTTTGGCCTCAGCGCACAAACCATTGAAAGCAGCAGTCATTCAACTACCGGCTACGTAAAATCGGATGGCACCATTGAGAACAGCAGCCATAGCACCAAAGGTTATATTAAGAATGATGGAACCATTGAGAATTCATCGCATTCTACTATTGGTTACATTAAAAGCGACGGCACCATTGAGAACAGCAGCCATAGTACGGTAGGCTATGTAAAAAATGATGGCACTGTTGAAAATTCTTCTCACTCAACAATAGGATATGTAAAAAGCGATGGCACGGTTGAAAATTCTTCACACTCTACTATTGGTCATGCCAGTGGGGTAAAAAAAGAATGGGCGGCGGTGGTGTTTTTCTTTTTTAAGTTTTGATCTATTAAAAGAAGGCCAATTGCTTCAAATAAAAAACCCGCTTTTTAAAGGGCGGGTTTCTTTTTTTATTCTTTAATGATCTTACTTATTACCACCTTGTCTCCTAATTTGCATCTGACAATATAAAGTCCGGGACTATTTGAAGAAAGTGATATTTCCTCTTTAGCGTTTTCGGCAACAATGGTTTTTACAATTCTTCCCAGGCAATCAAGCACCTCAATTTTATTTCCTGATGACAATCCCTGAATAAAGAATTCGCCCCTATTTGGGTTGGGGTATATGGTGAGTCCTGAAACAGCTGTGTTTTCGTTAACGTTTAAACAAGCGTTAACTGTTACAGTATTAACTACCGTATTACTTGAGCCATATTGATTGGATGCAGTGAATGAAATGGTATAGGTTCCGGGAGTTGAATAACTCACAGATGTGTTACTTGTGCTGGCCGTTGCAGGCGTACCTCCTGTCATTGTCCATGTATAGGATGTCGGAGAATTTGTTCCGAAACCTGATAATGGCATAGGCTGATTTACGCAAACAGTAGTTTGAACCGAGGTAGTAACAACGGGTTGAGGCTGGCAAATTGGATCGAGATTATAAAGCTGGTTAAATTCGGTGCCAGTTAATTTACGATTATAAAAACGCACATTATCCATGCTACCATTAAAAGGGTAATTGGTGTTTTGGCCGGTACCGCCAAGTATAACATTAGTATTAGAGTAATTAAGTGGTTGATTACTGGCCATGGCTGCATCTAACACCCCGTTAACATAAACCTTCATTGAATCAGGTCCTAAATAAGCGCCAAAATGATACCAGGTATTGGCCGTTAATGTTGTGGTTATGCCATTACAGCTGGTTTGACTGGAACATGTTGAAAGTGTTTTTGCTGCTTGTAAACGATAAGTTGACCCAACATTTATAAGCGCCATCTGGTATCCCTCATGAAAAGCGGAGCATCCGTTCCATGCAAAGGCCATAATTTGTATGGTTCCTGCCAAATTTGTTTTGGCCCACATGCTAATTGAAACCGCTGCCGGTTTTATAAGTGCATTAGCCGGTAACTGAATAGTACTTGTGTTAGTTCCACTAAAATAATATGCCGAATTTGCATTACTATTACGATCAACCGTAGGGGTAACAGCGGCGTTTATTGTTGCGGTAAGAACATTAATGGGTTCGTTACCATTCGCGTTTAAGGCGTAACAGGCCGTTAAACTGTTTGAGAGTGTGGCCTGCGAAAAGCCAAACTTACACAGAATAATAAGTACTGCGAGATAGATATTTTTCATAGTTTTTGGTTTATATTATTAAAACTAAATTACAATAAATTTTGAATTCAAACACAATCAAATGGAATATTTTTTGATGCAAAACCTAAAAGCTCAGTCCCTCTTCGCATACGCCAAACTCAATACGCTTATTTTTACATTCGCTGCTTTGTTCAACACTTCGCAACAAGCATCAATGGTAGCTCCGGTAGTAATAACATCGTCTACCAATAAAATGGTTTTGTCTTTAAGTTCATCAGTATTTTTTAATTCAAATTTATCTTGCACGTTTTCCCAACGCGCAAATTTTTTTTTACGGGTTTGCGTTTCGGTGAATTTGTTGCGGACTAAATTATGCTTAATGGGAATGTTAAAGGTTTCGCTCAGGCCCTTTGCAAATTCTTCGCTCTGATTAAATCCTCTTTGCTTTAATTTTTTAGGATGTAAAGGAACCGGGATGATCACATCGGCTTTCGAAAATTCTGTATTTTCTATCAAGGTTTTAGCGTACCACTCGCCCAGTTGTTTGGCCAGCGCCTTATTGCCTTTGTATTTTATTTGATGCAATAATCGCTGAACCTTTCCGCTCTTTTCAAAAACATAGTAGCTACCTGCACCCTCTAACTTTACGCGTCCATAAAAAACTTTTGCCAGCTCACTTTCATTATCCAAATGAAAATTGCTTTTAGGCAGGTTAACAAAGCAATAATTGCATATAAATTGTTCGTGCTTATACAAAAGATTGTTACAGGCCAAGCAATTGCGAGGGTAAATTAGTGACAAGAAGTCGTTTATAAGTCCTTTAACTTGCATTAATCGATTACCCGAAAATACATATTTTTGTATTATATTTTACAAATGAGCGAACAGGAAAAAGAAAAGAAAAAGCGAGGCTTACTGCTTTGGGTCCTCATTATTCTCCTAATGGGAAGTAACGGTGTAACGGTGTGGCTGTATTTACAGGAAAAGAACAAAGTAGCCGAGCAGGTGGTACTTATAGAAAAAGTATATGTGGAGCGCGATAACACCATGAACGAACTGGAAAGCCTGAAACGCGAATATTCTACTTTAAAAACCGGAAACAAAGCATTACAAAAAGAGATCGACGAGAAAAAAGCCTACATTGAAGAATTACTTATAGAAGCGAAAAAACACAAAGGCGATGCCTGGCTCATTGCTAAATTAAAAAGAGAGACCGAAACCCTACGAGAGATCATGAAAGGTTTTGTGCATACCATTGATTCGTTAGGTACGCTCAATCAAAATTTACGTGTCGAAAAAGAAGGGGTGATCAAAGAACTGGGTAACGAAAAAGAAAAAGTAAATACCCTTGTAAAAGAAAAAGAGGATCTCAACGCCACCATTAAGAAAGGTTCCATGCTTACCTGCTTTAATATTTCGGCCAAAGGGGTAAAATTTAAAAGCGGTGGTAAAAAAGAAAGTGAGACCAACAAAGCCAAGCGTGTACAAAAAATCAAAGTAACGTTTAGTCTTGGCGAAAACAAGATCGCTAAAGCGGGAGAAAAAACCGTTTACATACGCATTATGACCCCCGACGGAAAAGAAATGGCTAAGAGTTATGACGACGGTTACCGTTTTACTTTTGATAAATCGAGCGGATATTACGCCGGAAAAGAAACGTTGAATTACGGTAATGTTGAATTGAGCGGTGTTATTTATTGTGAAGGAAGTTCTGATTTTGTTCCGGGCACTTACAATATTGAAATCACCTGCGACGGCGGGGTGATCGGAAGCACTACCCTTAAATTAGATTAGACCGGGCTTACTGTTATCGGTGGCCTTTTTCATTACTTCGTTTTGCAGGCGGATGGATTCGTCGTGTAATATCTGACAAATTTTTTCGATATGGTTCCGGTTAACGCCCAGCTTTTCTCCCCACTGCACACGGGTACGTAATATTTCCTGCCAGCGCTGCAATTGAAAGACCGTTATGTTGTGTTCCTTTTTATACTCGCCCATTTGTTCAATTACCTTAAGGCGCCTACTCAAAACATTGATCAATTCATCATCCAACTCATCTACCATTTGACGTAACTGATTTAACTTATCGGTAAACTCTGCGTTATTAGTAAATGTTTTAGGGAATTGCAGATCGGCCAATAGTTCACTTAAACGCGCCGGCGTAATTTGCTGCGCCGCATCGCTTAATGCATTATCAGGATCGGGATGCGTTTCTATCATCAAACCACTCATTCCTAAATTGAGAGCCTTTTGCGCCACATCAAATAGTAATTCGCGCTTACCGCTGATATGACTGGGATCGCAAATGATAGGAAGTTCGGGTAGCAGTGTTTTTAATTCGATGGGAATTTCCCAAAGCGGTTTATTACGGTATTTACTTTTTCCGGATACATGAAACCCGCGATGTACCGCCACTATTTTTCTTATCCCGCTATTATAAATTCTTTCAATAGCGCCCAGCCACAATTGAAGATCGGCGTGAATAGGATTTTTTACCAGCACCGGAATAGTTGTACCTTTTAAAGCATCGGCAATTTCCTGAACGCTGAATGGGTTTACAGTTGTTCGCGCGCCGATCCACAAAATATCTACTCCATTTTTAAGCGCTAACTCTACATGGTGCGCGTTGGCCACCTCAACGGTAGTAAGTAAATTATATTTTTCTTTTACTTCTTTCAGCCAATGTAGACCTTGTTCGCCTACTCCTTCAAATGAATTTGGACGCGTGCGCGGTTTCCAAATACCGGCTCTGAAGATCTTTACTTTTGGTTCACGCGATAATTGTTTGGCGGTCTCTAAAACCTGTTCACGGGTTTCGGCACCACAGGGTCCGGCAATGATTAGGGACTCTTCTTTTTTTGTGATCCAGCTATTTAAAGGGGCAATTTCCATTGGGGTAATAAATTTCGGGTTTATTAGGCCCTTTTCCAAATAATACCTCATTTGAGGTATTGATGCCAGCTAATGAAATTGTGATTTTTACCATGTGAATTGCGACTTTCAAATAAGCCCTTCCCAACTTAAATGGCAAAACAATTGTCCATTACTTCCTATTATAGAGCATTGCAAAAAACATAAAAAATGCTGTAAGGAATTCAAAAAAGGTGATCGCTGTAAGAAATGTCCGGGGAGAAAGTAATTATTGCTTAACTATCTTTTGAACTGTAGTTTTTCCGTTAACTGTAACCGAAACAAAATAAACTCCGCTCTCGAGCGTGCTCAAGTCAACGTCTACAGAGTTACCGGTTTCGCCAAAATGTTTCTCCGCATAAAGAACTGCTTTGCCGTTCACATCTCTGATCCTTATTTCAACCGCTCCATTACCTGAGTTCTTGAATGCGATCCTGATGGTGCTATTTGTAGGGTTAGGATAAATTGTAAGCCCCTTGGATGAATAAGTAAGGTTCACCACACTTAAACCCGAATATGTAAATGTTTTGTCGAGATCGGTTTGTTTTAAACGGTAATATGATACTCCTTCGAGAGGTGATTCGTCTACATAGGAATAATTTATCTGATACAGAGAATTTCCGGCTCCTTTTACGCGGCCAACATCTGCGAAATTAATTCCGTCGGCCGACCTTTGAACAGTAAAATAATCATTATTCTTTTCGGTGGCCGTTGACCAATTCACATCCACTTTATTATTTTTATTCATCACTGCATCAAACGTCAATAGTTCTATTGGTAATGGCGACTGGACGGCGTTGATACTTCCTATGTAAAAATTATTGGTTAACTGGGCTAATGTAATGTTTGTTCTGTTAACCTGCGGAAGGAGAAGTGAACCGAGCGTAGTAAGTGAATTACCGACCGCACTTGCTAATTGTGTAAGCCGCAGATCGCTGAGTAACCCAACATAACCGACCGTAAAAGTTCTCTCAGCTCTTAAAACATAAGAACCTCCGGCAAGAGATCCGGTGGATACACCCCAAATATCATCGTGTCTTTTCACAACTGTTGAACCTTCTCCATCAGAAAAATTTACAGTCTGTATAGTAAATGGATCGGAATAAGTAACCGTAACTGAACCGCCAGTAGTTGGTGCAGTTACAGGACAAGTAACATAAAAAGAGGCGTAATAATCGGTTCCTGTTATGTTTCCCATCGGGAACAAGCCATTTACGTTACCGGCAGCGATGGTTGATGTACCGAACCATCTGGTAAAATTGCCGCCTGTTAAAAAATTATTTGAAGTAGGAATACATACCAGCGTACCCGGATTGGCGCCTGAAGTTCCTAAGGTAAGACGGAATCCTGCAAGATTAGTAATTCCATTGGTCAAGGTTAATCCGTTGGTAACGGTCTCGTTAATGGCTAAAGATAATTGAGGCGATGTTCCAAATGAGTTGTTAATGGTAACATTATAAAACGTTGTTGAATTTGTTCCTCCAATGGTTTGGGCCTGTGCCCCATCGAAAGTCACCCTTCTTGTTCCTTGGGTGAAGGTGCTATTGTTGATCCAATCACCGCCAACCGTCATGTCGAAACCGTTAGAGTTAAGGGTAACCGGGTTTGATATGGTTAAGTCATTATCTACATCTTGAGTTCCTGCTAAAGCCTTGGTTCCGCTGTTAGATAGAGTTAGATTATAATAGGTGCTATTCTCAATGTTTTGATTTCCTGCTCCGTTATAGTTAACCGTATTGGTATTAGCCGTACAATCAAAACCCCCGTTAATGGTTACCGGCGTACCAAGACCTGAAATATTTAGAACGCCGCCATTATTATTATTATAGAAAGCTAATGGTGAAACCAAAAGCGTGGTGAGATTTATGGTTCCATTATTATTTAAAGACGAAAACAAACTTAATCCGTTACCAAAATTCAAGGTCCCAATGGTCATTGTTGAATTATTGGTAAAACTGGTTAACAAGGCAATCTCCAAGGTAAAATTTCCGCCGCCATTAATGGTTCCATCGTTTGATCCGGCCTGAAAGGCCGTCATGTCTGATGTTAAGGTAACTCCTGCATTGATAGTTAATACAGCACCGGCGTTAACGGTTAATCTGGTACAGGTAGCGTTAGCAGTAACAGTTATTACCCCCGCCCCGGTGGTTGCAATAACAGCTATATCACCTGCACCCGGAGCAACACCGCCAACCCAACTGGTTCCTAAATTCCAGGCTCCGCCCGCTGCAGTAGAGGTACGGGTAGCCGAAAAACATGAGAAACTGGTAAGAACAATTAAAAGTAAAACTACCTTTTTCATAAGGAAAATCTCTGTGTTTCAAAACCTAAATGTACATAAATTTGCTTAAAATTCCCAAAAAGAACGTCCTAAAGGCCTTTGAATCACCTTAAACGGCTCCAAAAAACGACCAATCCCCAAAAAAATCATTTGTATTATCAATAATACGGTGTTAGAACTTTGCATTTTTTAATTCAAAATTAACTTTATTGGTGTCTTAAACCTTGTATATTCGTATATTCATATGGCATGAGGGTTATTAATAAAAACATATTTTTTATAATTGCTTTTTTATTCTGCCTTAAATTCAACGCAGCTTTAAAAACCTGTACCTTGACCGGAAATTGGGGCACTGGTTCTACATGGTCGGGCGGTGCAGTTCCTGCATGTGGTGATTCTATTGTTATTCCGGTTGGTTATACTGTAACTATCACCGTTACGCTTGATTTTGCTTCAGGGGGTTGTTCGTCTTTACCTACCATTATCGTTGTTAAAGGTGCTTTAGCATTTCAAAACGGAAGGAAATTCGATATGGCTTGTGGTTCGCGTGTGTATTTATACCCTGGTTCAGATTTGATCAGCGGAGGAGGTAATGGAAATAATAATTATATTAATATTTGTGGCGGGGCTGCTGAGTGGACGGCCGGCGATGGAAGTAAATCGGGACCGCTTTGTTATGCCCCCACCGACCCCATCTGCATTTTATTTCTCCCTATACAATTAATGTATTTTAATGCTGAGGTTTGCGATTACAATAAACAGGTTTGCCTGAATTGGGCAACTGCCAGCGAAATAAACAACGATTATTTCACCATTGAAAGAAGCAATAATGCCAGTGAGTTTACAGAGATAGTAAAGATCAACGGTGCCGGAACAAGCTATGTAAATCACAATTATAATTATGTTGACGAACAGCCAATAAATGGCCTTTCCTATTATCGCCTTAAACAAACTGATTTCGATAATACCTTTACCTACTCACCCATTGTGGCTATCTCACTTGACTTTGAAATAGCCGTACAAAATCCTTCGCATTCCTTTGATATTCCACTTACCATAAAAGGTAATAAAGGTCAGGTATTTGATATAAAATTAGTAGATGTTCTGGGCCGTGTTTGTTATAACGAACAGGTCACATTGAGCACCAGCGGTAATAATAAATTTGATATCAATCTTCAAAATAAATTATCTTCTTGTGTTGTTTACCTTTTAGTAAGCAATAATTTTAAAACCGCTAAGGCCAAAGTGGTGATCGATTAATTCTCTTTATCCTTCCTGAGTATTAACAATAGCTTATTAATAGCTTATTTTGTTTTATTTTAGTTATTTAGCATCGATTCGTTATTTTTAATCTAAATTTAATCCTTAGCCTATGAAAAAAGTCATTATTGCTTCGTTGCTTGTTGTAGTATTTTTATTGGTTGGCTGGATCATCTGGCACAATACCGAAAGTGCCGCCGAATTTTTACATCCTACAACAAAATACGCCATTTGGGCCTTTGCCATTGGTGCTTTAGTAACTATTTCTTTGCCTTTAGGAGCAATTTCGGGCTTAGCCTTTAAACCCAGTCCAAAAACCACCGCTATTTTTACTGCATTTGGTGGAGGCGCTTTAATGGCTGCTTTAAGTGTTGAACTTATTGCTCCAACGGTTGAAGAAATTATTGGCCATGCAACCAGTCCAACCGGCATGCCGCAGGATAAAACGCACGCCATCGAAACCATGGGCGCTTTATTAATAGGTTGTTTAGGTGGGGGATTTTTATTTTATACACTCGATGAACTCATCAATAGTAAGGGGGGATTTTTACGTAAGGTTGGCACCACCATTAATTTTTTGAAACATAAAAAGCACGATAAAACCATTGACGAAAAAGATGTGGCCCACGCCCAAAAAGAAGGAGCAGCCGAACATGGGGGCGGTGCCATGGCCATTTGGTTAGGACTATTGATCGATGGTATACCCGAAAGTTTTGTGATAGGCGCGGGATTTCTGGCATTGTTATCAGTAAAATTAGGCGCGGGTGTTGAACCCGGATTTTCGGAAGTGTTGCCTTACACGTTGATAGCCGGATTATTTCTTTCTAATTTTCCGGAAGCGTTATCTGCCAGCATTGGTATGAAAAAATCAGGGATGAGCACCGGAAAGATAATGTTGATGTGGATGTCGCTGGTATTAATAATTGCTATTGGATCTTTAATAGGTTATTATATTGGTTCTTCTATTCCACACGTTTTAGAAATTGGTATTGAAGGATTGGCCGCCGGAGCAATGCTTACCATGATAGCTCAAACCATGATACCCGAAGCGGTTCACCTGGGTGGTACAAAAGTGGTGGGATTAAGTACGCTTATCGGTTACTTAAGCGCAGTAGCTTTTAAATTGTTTGAGTAAGATCTATTTCCCGTCGTTATAGATCTCGGTTATCAGTTTCCGTTTCTCCATTTCCTTTTTACGATTCTTGATAAAGAAATAAACACTTGTACCCGTAACCGCGGCCGAAGTAACTAATAATACAAGACCCGCGCCCTGACCTGATTTATTTGAAACATTGGTAGCGCTTGAATAACCCGCTAAGGTTAGGTACCCTCCTCCAAGCGAAAACCACAAAGCCGTTATTTTTTTTCGTTTAAACTGTTTCGCATTATCGTACTCAAAAACCAACTTCTTTTTTGTTTGATCTACCGGAAAATTATAGATCAATGGCCACAGCTCATCATATGATAGTTCGCCACTCTTATAATAGAACCGGTTGTTCACTAATTCAAGCCGGTCGGATTTGATCTCCGGTTTTTGTGTGGTGGTGCCAGTATTAAAATTCTCAATGCTCCCATTAGCATAACGGATATATCTTATTTCCGACTTTTTTTGAGAATATATTGGGTAATCCTGACTTGTAAACCGAACGTATTTTATTTGATCGGGATAGATCTCCTTCACCACCACTGCTAATTTATTTCCCGCCGTAAAACAAATAGTATCTTGCGCAAACGTATTCAACGTAATAATGGTAAAGCCTATTATAATAAGATACTTCATCTAATTAAAATTATTATACAAGTGCGCTGTTTTCACTCTTTGCATTTTATATTTGCGATGACTGATCACCGCAAAGGTGGTAAAACAGATGGATACTGGGGCCATAACCAAAACAGCAACCCCGGCAGCGCTTGGCAATCCAAGTCCATATAAAAACAAAGGATAAATAGTGGCGCCAATAAATGAAATGCCCGCAAGTCCGCCAAAATTATTGTAATTGGTGCTGTAGTTTCTCAACAAATTAAATTCGAATTGCAGTGCTTGCCTGTTGGTAAGGTCTTTGGTTTCGTTTATCATGCTCAAAAACTGCCGGTCGTTGATCTGTCGTTCGCAATACCAAAGTGATGTCCCTCCTATGATCAGTTTTCTTGAGATAGGTTTATTTTCAGGCACATACTCTTTAGGTATGGAATCTACATAACCATCCTTATATTTTATCCATGAGATCGCGTTCTTAGTGCTGGTGCGTAAAGGGCCGTCGGTTGCATCGGAACGGTAATATTTTATTTCATTTGTTCCAACCTCTGTAACTTTTACGCCTATTATTACACCATCGCGAAAACGAATAGTATCCTGAGAAAAAATTCTTAATGAAAAAGAGAAGATAAATAAAGCGAAAAGCCGTATGCCCATTTATTAAAATTAAGAAAAAACGGACTAAATAAAAAGAATAGCTCTTTACTTAGGCCATATATCCATCTTGAACAGGTCGATCAAATAATAACGTGTTCCTTTGTAATAGGCAGTAATAAACGCGTCGGGCTGACCACCGGCCTTAACTTCTTTTACCAGATCTTCGGCGGCCTGCAACGTATCCATTTCCTTATCTATGACCATTAATTTTATTTTATCTCTTATAATTCCTTTTTGTTTTATTTTACCGAATTTTTTAAGGTGCCCTGTTTCAAAATTTTCGGGAGCTTCGGAAGCGCACACTTGTACAAAATAAGTCAGTTCCGGGATCTTTAAGCTGCCGTATTTAGCAATATAATCCGCTTCGCTTACAGGTTTGGTGGCGGCAACGGTGTTGGTATTTACCACATCGTTTTTAGTTTCAACTACTACTGTTTGTTTGTTTGTTGTACTGGTGTCGTTCATTCCAAAACCAACGTTCAATACTTTTTCTCCATAGCCGTCTACTTTTTCGGTAATGATATCAAAGATCTTATCGCCTAATATGGGGTGATAAAAACTTAAACGGTAATTATATCCCGAAGGTAAATTAACCACATAGTGTCCGCTCTCGGCATTTGATTTAAAAACACCGTAGTTAACGTTGTTGTTCATCACCGTAACGGTAATGTCGCACTCAAATGGTGCAAGGTTCTCGGTAACTTTTCCTTTGATGATCGTTACATACGATTTTTTAGAAACGATGGCAGGACCAACAACATAAATATCCTGTTCGCCCGATCCGCCTTTTTTAGCGCTTGAATAATATCCTCTTTTACCGTCGGCCGATAACACGTAGAAAAGGTCGTCATCCGTAGTATTAACAGGGTAACCAACGTTCACCGGTTCTTTCCAGGTGCTGTCGTTATCTTCTCTATCGGAAATAAAAATATCATAATCACCCATACTGTTGTGTCCTTCCGAACTAAAGATCAGTGAGCGGCCATCCGGGTGAATGAAGGGGGCATCCTCGTCTTCTTTAGTATTGATCTTTGGGCCTAAATTTTTTACTTTTCCCCAACTGCCGTCTCCTAATAAATAAGCGGTGTAAATATCTTTTCCACCAAATCCACCGGGTCTTTCGCTTGAAAAGAAAACTTGTTTGTGATCGCCTGAAAGTGATATACTACCTTCCCAACTTTTTGAATTTATGTCTCCTTTTAATTTTTCGGGTTTACCAAATTTTCCGGCATTTAAATTACTTACATAAATATCGCCTTTGTCTTCTTTACTTTCCTTAAACACAAATAGTTTTTGTCCGTCGTTGGATAAAGCGATCACCGCGTCGTTATCAATCCCGTTAATATCGCCAATACTGGCAGCCTTTTGCCAAACGCCATCAATTTTTTTAGAAATAAAAATATCTTCGTTATAACTTCCATTAGGATCGGGTTTGTTAGCGCCGTCTACAAGGCCGCCAATACTTTCTTTACCGCGATAGGTAAAGATGATGGTTTCTTCATCGGAAGTTAACACGGGCGAATATTCAGAGCCTTCTGTGTTTGGAGGTGAACCAAGGTTATCGATCTTAACAGGAAGAGGATTTTGAACCAACTCTTTTCCGTTTTTATTATAATTCATCAAATTGGTTAACGATGCTTTTAAAGCGGGATCAGTTTTAGAATTAGAAAGAAGGGCGCTGGTCAATTCCATTGAACGGTCAAATTGATATGTTCTATGATACGCCACCGCAAGGTAATAGTCAATGTTAACCGCTTTTTTATCGGCTTTCTGAACATCATCTAATAGCGCTAATGCTTCTTCGTGTTTACCGCTTAAGTACACGCAGCAAATACCGAGTTTATATTTCAGATAAACATCATTAGTATGTTTATCAAGAAGCGATTTATATTTATCGTATGCCAGAAAAAAAGTATGATTATCGTATAAATTATCAGCGCTTAAAAGCGTTCTTTGTTCATCTTGCGGCCAATTTTTTGAATCCGCTTTTTGCGCCTGCAAAAAGACCGGCACCAATACTATCAGGGAAATAAAGTAAAGTTTTCTCATAGTTTTCATAATATGCGCTAATTTACTAAATATAATAAGCTATGCTTTTTAATGCAGGATAAATCTGTAACGTGGTAGGGTTAATAACTTTTATGCCGCGTTTTAACTGCAAAAAAGTAAGTTTTTGTTACAGCGTTTTGTTGAATTTGTAACGCTTTGCCTGATTAGCTCCTTTAGGCATCCATTTGTAAACTACCCCAAAACTATATTGAAGATAATTTTTGGGTGTTCTGAAAAAAGGACTTGCTAATCCAAATTTTGACATGCTTTGAAGATTGATTCCCCAACCTTCGTAGATCCATACGTTAGCACCAAAACCTAAGTTCAAAGTTACGGCACTATGAACACGGGGTGCGCTACGATTAGTGTAACCAAAACCGAAGGTACCGTAGTAATCAAAATATTTAATGTTTGGATCAATAAGTTTATTAAAATCATACAACTCGTTGAAATCAAATTTTGCGTTAAGGTCAAAAGCCAAAAGCATATAGTTAGCGGTACTTGGAATATCGCTGTTCACTAATTTACCGGCTTTGTAACGGTTAGCATTGAATGCAAAAACAAAACTCCAGCCCTTGGTATACATTTTTTCCAAATAAATTGAACTTGGAAAAGGCGGTAAGTGCCATGATGATTTAGCCGCAAAAATTTTACGCCAAGCATTTCCATTATCATCTACAATATTCCAACCCGGCCCAACGATCCATGGCGATTTTCTGAAAGGCATTATGAAACGCTCCCAAGCCAAAGATTGTGCAACAATGTGACTGCAAGACATTCCAATTATTAATGCGATAAATGCTGTTTTTAACTTTTTCACTTTTTTAAATTTTAGTAGCCATTTAAGGCTCAATTAGTTCGATTAAGAATCAACAATAATACGGAATGTTTTTTAAAGATGCAAGAAATATTGGGTGGGATTTTAACATTTGTGTTTTAATAACATATTGATTTTTAGATGATTGTGTTTGTTGGCTTAGTTTTGTCAATTCAAATAGTCACTTTTTTGATCAGATCTTGTTTATGATCTCTGCCGCTTTTTCAAGAGTTTCTTCTTTTTTGGCAAAACAAAAGCGCAATAATTTATTATCGGTTTGTTGCGTGTAAAAAACAGAAAGCGGAACGCTGGCCAACTTTTTTTCCTTGGTTAACCGGATGGCCATATCCGTATCTTTTTCGTCACTTATTTTTTTATAAT
This sequence comes from Bacteroidia bacterium, assembly GCA_044229775.1. Classification (GTDB taxonomy): domain Bacteria; phylum Bacteroidota; class Bacteroidia; order B-17B0; family Aurantibacillaceae; genus JAHEYG01. The sequence continues at coordinate 32,479 of JBGASH010000006.1, read as the reverse complement.
TCAACAATTGAAAGTACGTGCCGGTACAGGGCTCAATACCAAAACGTGAGCCCGAAATTAATTTACAAAAGTAATCGCGTTTGTTTTGGTAAAAATTCTTCAATTCTAAATAGGTTTTTTTATCACCTAAATAATCGGCCAGTGCCATTTGAAATGGGTGGTTTACGGCAAAAGCTAAAAACTGATGCACTTTGCGCCACTCGGTCATTATTTCTTTTGGTGCTGCCACATAACCAATTTTCCATCCGGTGGTGTGCACTGTTTTTCCAAAGGATGAAACGATAATGGATTGTTGTCTTAAACCGGGATAAAGTGCCACGCTTTGGTGTGGTTTATTATCAAAGGCCATGTGCTCATACACCTCATCGCTCACCACTATGATATTTTTGTCTTTCACCAAGTTTTCCAATTCCTTTAGATCATAAGGCGTAAGTGTGGTACCGCTTGGGTTATGCGGCGAATTGATGACCATCATTTTAGTACGCGGTGTTATTTTTTGTTTTACCAGATTCCAATCAATATTAAAGCCCGGGTATTGCAACTCAACGGTCACGGGCACTCCCCCATGCACCTCAATAGCCGGCACATAACAATCGTAAGCGGGTTCAAACACAATTACCTCATCCCCTTTATTAATAAATGCCGCGAAGCAGGTGTAGAGTCCGTAAGTAGCCCCCGGTGTAATGGTAATTTCAGTATCGGCATTGTAATTTGCCTTATAGCAGGTTTGCAAAATTTCACTAATACGCTCACGTAACGGCAACACGCCCTGCATAGGGGCATATTGATTAAAACCGGTGTTCATGTATTTTGCGGCCAGATCAAGTAACTTTTGATCGGGCATAAAATCGGGAAAGCCTTGCGATAAATTGATGGCGTTATGTTCACGAGCCAAAGCGCTCATCACTGTAAAAATGGTGGTTCCCACATTAGGAAGTTTACTTTGCAGTTGGATCATGCGTGTTGAAATAAAGGTACAAGATGCAAAAAATTTATGAAATAAAAAGTCGCCTTGCCCTTCAAAGAATGAAGCATCGTTTTGCATTGAAACCCGAGCATAAATTCATCAAATTTGTTAGAACCTAAAACCCAAAACATGAAGAAGATCCTGAACCAACTCATACTTTTTGCATTATTATTATTATTAAGCTTCCGCGGTTTTGCCACAAACTATTATATTTCGGGAAGCAGTATTGGTAATGATCTTAATAATGGTACCAGCACTTCTTCTCCCTGGAAGACCATCACCAAACTCAACAATCAAAATCTTGTACCCGGCGATTCGGTTTTTTTTCAACGCGGGTATACTTATCGCGGAATGGTATGGCCAAAACCAGGCAGCAGTGCCAAACAAATTTTTTACGGCGCTTATGGTTCAGGTGTGAAGCCCATAATTTCGGGTGGCGTTATTATTCCTTCTTCGGGATGGACCGTTTATTCGGGATCTATTTATGTAAAAACCGGGGTGGTGATGCCATCCATGGCGGATTCTGAGTCGGTGAATTTATATTTTAACGGGAAATTAATGATGCCCGCGCGTTTTCCTAACGGTATGTTTTTAAAGGCCGATGCTGTTTACGGCCAAAATTCGGGTAGCAATTGCTGCGAACAATCCGAATCTTTAAAACACACTGCCTTATCGGCTACCTTCACAAATAATACCGATCTGGCCGGCTCACACATAACGGGTTATTCTCCCTATGGCGTTTCCACTCGCGTGGTAAAAAGTTATACCCCATCTACCGGGATGGTTTATTTTGATACCCTTCGCGGGATAGGGTTCATGGGCAGTATGCTTTATTTCTTTTCGCGCAAATTAAATCTGATCGACGTTCCCGGTGAATGGTACTATGATGCCGGCGCTCAAAAATTATATTTGTGGACACCTAACGGTATGGCCCCCTCCGGCAGCGATATCATTGAACGGGCCAAAGAGGATTATGGTATTCACTCCTGGCTGGGTTCTTATATTACCGTTAAGGATCTCGATTTTCGTTATCAACGCCAGGCAGGGATCCTTTCACTGGGTTCACCCGGTGTTCAGATCCTGAATAACAGTTTCTCGCACAGTAAATACGGTGTTATGGGATGGGGAGGCCAGGGATATCTGCAAACAGACACAAAAATAATCGGAAACACATTCGATAATATATACCGCGTTGCCATTAACATTCCTGATTATTCTCCCGGCGGCGGCGGAACCTGTAATCTTAATTTTACCATTACGGATAACGTGATCCGCAATATTGGAATTAACCAGGCCCTGATGCAATCGGGCCGCGGGAACCAATGGAAAGATTACTCTTATTATCAATTTGGGATCGGAATACAATTCACCGGATTGAATTCAACAGTAATGCGGAATCGAGTGGATAGTGTTGGTAAACCTGCCATTACTGCCGGAGGGGCCGGCACCGTTATAAAGAATAACGTGATGCATTGCTCGTGTTTAAATTATAATGATTGTGGCGCTTTGATGCCCTTAGGAGGAGGCACTAATGAATCGAATATCATTAAAGATTGCTGGGGATTATTTCAAACCGGATGGTATCCTAACTGGGGTGGCGTGGGTATTTATCCTGACTTTAGAGTGGGAGATGTTATCAAGAACAATACCATTATCAATACGCACAAAGGAATAGGATTAGTGAATAGTAAGAACGAGACCGTTAGCGGCAACACTGTTTACAATTCACTACTCTATGGTTTACGAATGGGCCGCGCCACTGCCGGCGACCTGAACAATACCATTAAGAAGAATATTTTCTTTGGTTTAACACACGACCAGATCCCATTTATGTGGACCAACGACGAAGCCGCGGCTTCTACCGATGCGAACTCGGTGGTTGACAGCAATCGCTATTGGAGTCCATACTCCTATTATCCAGCTGTGATATACAAAGCGGTGAGTACGGCTACTGTGGAAGACTGGTACGACCTTGGCCAATGGAAAGCAACGGGCCGTGATCTTAAGGGGAAAAAAGAATTTTTATTTAAGAATACCCCTTATTTAAAGATAGCGGTCAACGACAGTATGATACAGAACGGCCGGTTTACCTCAGGCACTACCGGCTGGATGCCGAGTAACGGTGTGAGCCTAACTACCGCGACCGGGCAACTGGATGGCGTTTGCGCCAACATCAATTATCCTTATGCCTGGAACGGATTTATTTCACAGGATATTGCCAAGCCTTTTAAGAAGGACAGCTTGTATTTAATTCGGTTCTCGTTAAAAGGAACAGCGAGCAGCAATGGCGATAAATTTTTCATACACCTGGCCGCCACTTCGGCCACCCTTACTAACGTTGTTTATAATCGCGCGTTTAAGAACGAGCTTAACCGCAAAGAATATACTTCGGTTTATAAAGCGGCGGCCGATGGCACTTTAACCTTGCAGTTCTTTGCGCCCTTAGGACAATATTACATCGACAACATCCAGGTGTATACCTTAAAAGCCAATTACATTGCGCCCGATAAGGCCTTTCCTATTTTTGTGAATGAAACCGGATTGCCTATGACCGTTAATTTACCGCCCTGCAGTTATCTTGACCTTGACAGCAACGCGGTGGGTTCTTCCATAGTGGTAGGACCCTACTCTTCTAAAATACTAGTATTGGTAAAAGACAGTTGTATGTTAACCTTAGAAACTAAAGAAGAAGTTGCGAAAAAACCCGGTGCGCAATTAAATGTTTATCCTAATCCTGCAAGTCACGAGTTTACCATGGATATTATGGTGAGCGAAACACAAAAAGTGAGTGTAGATATTTTTGATCTGAACGGCCGGCAAGTGTTGCAGATCTTAGATACACATCTGGGAGCGGGTCCTTATTCCATAAACATTGACGCTTATGCGTTACAACCCGGTGTTTACCTGGTGAGGTATATTGAAGGGCAAAATATGGTGACCAAAAAACTGCAGATCATACGATAAAAATTAAATTATTTTTCGTAAATAAAAGTCGAGAAGATTGAAACCTTTTTCAAATTCTTCCTTGTAATTTACGTTGTTAAAGTCGTTGGAATTGAACAGATCCTCAAAACGCGTGAGGATCATTTGAAAAACATCCGGTTCTACATGTTGCAGAAAAAGTTTGCTGTTATTATCTAAGATTTTATAGATCTCGCTGGATGCCTTTCGCGGAACATTTTGTTTTTGTTCCATTATTTCGTTGATGAGATGGTGAATGCGCATTTGGACTTCAGGAAAAGGGCTAAATTGGACAATAATTTCGGATTTTTTTTCATATATGATTAAAAAATAAATGCCATTTGAGTGACTTTTTTGTTAAAATTTATTGTTTTTGGTCAATTTTATGTTAAAAAGCGAGAATTGTTGATCAATTATTGACAATACCCTTCGGGTATGTCCTGAGTTCCAATCCAACAACGAAGTCAATTTGTTTTGTTATCTTTTTTCGAAACCCCTAATAATGCTGATCGAACGGCGCAGGAATACTTATGATGTGTAATTTAATCCCCTATTCTATAAAAGGTTAAGCTATATGCCTTATTATTTGAAATAAAAAGCCATTGAATGGGACAGTGCCGGTTTAAGAATATTCAAAGGCTAATAGCCTCCTTAAATGTCAACCAAAAAAAGCAAAACCCCAAACATTTCTGATCGGGGTTTGCTTGTGCTTAAATTAAATTTTTTTATCGTATCACAACAATTTTGCTGGCGCCTATACCGCCGGTCCTTTCATTACGTATAAAATAGATCCCGCTGTCAAGGTCATCAATAGCTACCTCACGACCGTTGGATGAGTTCAAACTGATCTTTCGTATTACTTGCCCTACCTCGTTCACTAATACTGCTTCTAGGTCGCTCAATGCATGAACAATGAAAGAACCGTTGTTTGGGTTAGGATATAATCCAATTAAGGAAGCTTGTTCTTCTATAAAATTTATCGACGAGCAAGTGGTGACGCTCTGTGTGATCATAATACTGGCCTGGCAACCTGCTCCCGAAGATCCTACCAATGTATACGTGGTTGTTACACTTGGCGAAACAACAACTGCCGAACCAGTACCAACAGTGATCCAGGTATAAGAGCTAGCACCGTTCGCCGTTAAGGTTGCGCTTTGCTGGTTTGGTGGTCCGCATATTATAGAATTACTTGTAGCCACAGATAAACTCGGAACAGGATTAACTGTTAGTGATTGTGCTGCCGTATTACCGCATCCCACCGAATTAGTTCCTACTACGCTATAATTGGTGCTTGTGGTTGGACTCACCACTATGATTGGAGAGGTAGACCCATTATTCCAAACAAAAGAGCTGGCACCTGTTGCAGTTAACGTAGCGCTTTGTCCCAGGCAAATGGATGTTGAGCTGGAAGTAATACCAACTGAAGGATTACTGGTACAGGACAGTTTCGCGATCCAAGCATCATTATATCCAAATGTTCCTGCAACGGTCATGGTATAGCTACTTGGTCCCGGATCAAAATCAGCTGTGATGGTCCACATACCGGTTGCTAAAATGTTATTTCCTGTTGCATCTACATTAATAGCATAACAACGGTCGGCACCATTACCTGCCATTTGTTTCATCCAAATTAAATTCCCCGAAGGATCAGTTTTGTGAATGTAAATATCATCGCTTCCTAATGAGGCAACAGTATAACTGGTGGCTTGCGCATTAAAATCAGTAATACCGTTGAAATAACCGCCGGTGTATACGTTAGAATTGTTATCAATTGCAATTCCGAATCCGGCACTAAACGGTCCGGTAAATCCTCTGGCCCAAACAAAATTTCCACTCGAATTTAATTTGCTAATGAATGAATTTCCATTCCCACCATTTAAAGTATAAGTACCAGCGCCCGGATCGAAATCGGTTACCTGCGAAAAAATCCCGGTAGTATAAACGTTTCCCAAACCGTCAGAGGTAATACTCCATCCCTGGTCGAAGCTGCTTCCGCCTATAGCAACACCCCAGTTGAAAGCACCGGCCGATGTCAAGGAGCTGATAAAAATATCATTACTGCCTGCAGACACAACATTGAAAGTTCCGGCACCCGGATCCAGATCGGCAGTTCCATTAAAATAGCCGGTAGAATAAACAGTATTTGCCGAGTTGCTGCGTGTAACACCATAACCTGAATCATTACCCGTACCGCCTAATTTGTCGGCCCAAACTAAATTTCCGGCAAGATCTAATTTAAGAACAAAAGCATCATAGCCTCCGGCTGAAGTTAAATTAAATGTTCCTGCGTTCGGGTCAAAATCAGCTGTGTTGGTAAAATACCCTGTCACATAAATATTTCCTAAAGGATCAAGAGTAATACCGTTCCCGGCATCCTGTCCTGCCGAACCAATTTGTTTAGCCCAAACAAAATTTCCTGAGGCATCAAGTTTAGAAATATAAATATCGTAAAGACCAGCATTTGAGACCATATTAAAAGTTCCTGCTCCTGGATCGAAATCAACAGTGCCCATGAAATAGCCGGTGGTGTAAACGTTACCACTTACATCCACAGCAATACCATTACCGGTAGCAAGGTCTCCTACAGTTGGTCCGCCAATACGTGCGGCCCAAACAAAATTCCCCGATCCATTTAATTTGGAAACATAAGCATCGCGACCATTTGCAACGAGATTAAATGTGCCTGCGCCCGGATCAAAATCGGCGGTGCCCTTGTACGAACCGGTACTAAATACGTTTCCGTTCGGGTCTGATGTGATAGCATTACCGAGGTCGTCGTTGGTACCACCTAATTGCTTGGCCCAATTTAAACCCTGCGAGTAGCTAAAATTTGCTGACAATATTCCGGCAGCGAGTAAGGTGTAAATTTTTTTCATTTGAATTTTTAAGATTAATGATTTGGACAAAAATATAGAAAGCAAATAAGCTACTCAACCTTTTTACTCATTAAGAGTAGGGTTTCGCGAAGTTTTGCGGGACTAAATCGCAACAGTTGGCCTATTCATTATCGATAGTTAAGCTTGGAGGTCTTTTCAAATCGCGAATGTGTTTCTTTCTCGTGCGGTATTTTAGATCAAAGTTTTGATACGTCACTTATGAGTTATTCTAAATGAAAAAAAAAGACCTTCAGCTTTGCTTTTTGTTTTTACTCTGTGACCATTCAAGCAAACTTGAAGGCGGATTAACAAGTTCATCCTTCGGGCATGCCCTGAGTCACAAAGCAAAAGCAAAGCGCTAATGCACTTTTCTTTCTTTTTTCAGGTCATCGCTTACAAGCAAGCTTGACGCGCTTCCCTGAAAAAAGAAAGGCTTCAACGTTGTTGAAGCCTTTTGCTTTTATCGAGGTCCCGAGCGGATTCGAACCGCTGTAGGAGCTTTTGCAGAGCTCAGCCTAGCCACTCGGCCACAGGACCTTTTTATTTTTTTGTGAGCTTCTTTGCTCAGCCTAGCCTCCCGATAGCTATCGGGACGCCCACAGGACCTTTTTTATTAAAGAACGGACAACAAAAATACTCTTTTTTTGATATTTAAACTAAAATAAATTAAGGGCTATTTGACGATGTTACTGGGATTCCACCCATCTTATTTAATACCGATTATTTTTCTTTAATTTAGGTTAGTAATAAAAGCGTCAATACTATAAATTAGATCCTAAATGAAAAATAATACCAGTATTATCATTCTCTTTTTTTTGCTCGCAAATTCGTTTGGTCTTTTGGCACAAAAAGAAAGGATTGATTCTTTAGAGAATTTTTTGAAGACCTGTAAGCACGATACCTCCGAGGTTAACGCGCTAAATCAGTTGGGAAGATTATATTGCATCACGGGCAAATACGATGAATCTATTGCCATAAGTGAAAAAGCAAGAACCAACGCCATAAAATTAAATTACATTAAGGGCGAAGCGGGGGCTCACAACATGCTTGGGTTAGTTTATAGCAACCGCTCCGATTTTGAAAAAGCACTCGAAAACTTTTTTAAGAGCCTGGAAGGATATAAAAAAGCAAAATATGAATTTGGAGTTTCCAACGCCTACGTAAATTTAGGAATGGTGTATTCGCAACAAGGTAATTACAAGCAGGCGCTTGATCATATAATGAAAGGTACGCTGCAATATGAAAAAGCCGGCAACAAAGCAGGGCTTGCCGGTTCATACCTTATCCTTGCCAATACCTATTATTACATGAATAATATTGATAAAGCCAGGGAATATTATTTGTTGTCGTTAAAATACAGTACTGAAATAAATGATAAACGCAAAATTGCTATGGCCTACAACAGTATCGGCGGATTATATGTTGCGCAGAAGGATTACGAGAATGGCATTTTATATTATGAGAAATCGCTAAAAATAAAAGAAGAGCTAGGAAATAAGGCCGGTATTATGACCACACTTGGAAACATTGGCGGTTTATACGTCTCTAAAAAAGAATATGGCAAAGCCAAAGAAATGTACAAAAGATCGTTAGCTATTGCAGAAGAAACCGGAGATAAAATAGGCATATCTCATGTGTACTATAATTTAGGAGTTTTAGCCGGTCATGAGGAAAAAGTATAACAAGGGCAGAATTAAATTACCTAAAGGCTTTAACTATACGAAAAGGAAGTTGGTAATTTGAATGGGTTGGTAGAAGTTTACGAAAGTTTGGCGAGTTTATGTGCCAGCAAACATGAATTTGAAAAGGCATTCAAATATGTGAAATCATCATCAATCTTAAAGATTCTTTATTTAATAAAGAAACGAATCAACAGTTGGCTGAAATGAATGCTAAATTTAACAATGAAAAAAGATCTCACCATACTTTTACTTAATAAAAGATAAAGAAAACAAGCCGAATTGGCAAAGCTGGAAAGTCAACGACACAGATCCGTTTTATTCTTTGTTTCCTGCTTTTTAATTTTATTTGTCGCTTTCTCTATATACTTCTTTATTAATTACCGTCAAAAACGCAACGCCAATATTATTATTACCAATCAAAAAATGGAAGTGGAGAAACAAAGCAAAATAATAGAAACGCAACGTGATGCGGTTGAATTAAAAAATAAGGAAGTAATGGATTCCATCACTTACGCTAAACGTATTCAAACGGCCTTAATGAGTACCGAAAAATACATTGAGAAAAGTTTATCCCGCTTGCAAAAGGATAAATAAAAACTATTCTATTCCTTCACCAACTTATATAAAGCCGATCGCTCGCCGTTTGAAATTCTTATAAAATAAACACCATTGGCTTGCTTGCGCAGGTCGATGTTGTGCACGCCTGGTAATTTATTTTCGGAAAAAATAATTTGTCCGAGTGCATTCGTTATTTCCAGTTTTGCATTTTCGTCGATTTGCACGGTGAATAAGCCGTTGTTTGGGTTAGGGTATACTGTGAACTCCGACGTTTCGACTGCGCTCGACGTGACATTAGCACAGGTGCTCACACTCTGGGTAATCATGGCCGTGTTGGTGCAGCCATTAGCCCCGGTGCCTGTTACGGTGTAAGTGGTACTAACGGTGGGACTCACTACTACTGCACTTCCTGTTGCGGATGTATTCCAGGTGTATGTACTGGCACCACCTGAGGTAAGTGTAGCCGATTGTCCAACACAAAGCAAACTGGTGCTTGAGGCCGCTGTTACAGTTGGCAAGGCGCTTACGTTAACAGTAGCGGTAACCACATTTGAAACACACGAGCCAGTGCTACCAACAACAGTATAAGTAGCATTAGCGGTAGGACTCACCACCGCGTTTCCGCCTTGATAAGTATAAGAGGCGGCATATTTGGAGACATGGTAAAACTCGCCCCCGCGCGCATGCTTCCACTGTTAACACTAATAGTTGGTGAACCTCCTGCGCTGGCAGGATTAATAGCAATTAATTGCGCGCCCGTTACCCAGCCATTGCTGCTGCAACCTTGCAATCCGGAAGTTCTGTTACCGGTAGCGCCCATTACGTTAATAGCTTCATCGGCTACTTCCAAATTCTCGTTACCCCATGGGTGATTTCCTGATGTACCTACATCAAAACGTTCTGTCATAGAACCCGGAGGAACAATGTTGTTCAACGAACTATTTACACTGCAAAAGAAAACGCCAACAATACGCGTACAGGATACAGAGGTTGTAACGCCACTGGCTACAATACTGGCACAAAGATCTTGTGCGCCGTTATTACTATTCACATGTATTGGCGTTACGGTATTGGCCCCCGAGTATGCAACAATTCCACCTACGTACCATTGATTTGATGTATGGCAAAGTTAAGGGGTTCAGTACAGTAGCGATCTTATAAAATGTAGCTAATTGTTTTGAAGTATTAGAAGAGCCGCATCCTGAGCCCGTGTTGCTGGTATGGTTTATTAATGTCCACCCTGCAGGAGGAGTTACCACACTTCCGCTATTGCACCACCCCACATGAACAGCCGCTATCATCAAATGACCTGGTTGCACACCAGCGGGTTTAGGGATGTCAACGCCCGACGAAGTACCAACGGTTTGTGATGCCGCTACAAAAGTAGGGATCGAACAGGCACATTGAGATTGTGATCTCAAAAATGACAAAAACAGAATTACAGTGAGAAATAAATTTCTTTTCATCTTATTTGGTTTAAATAGTTAAATTTTTTTGAGGTTGTAGTCAAATATATGTAAAGTTAGGTTGGGGTGCAAATAACCTCTTTTAACACTGTGTCTTGATTAGTAAAGCCTTTATTTTCAAAGTTTTTGCCACGTTGAGGGTGTTGCCCTTTCCGGATTTTAACATTAAACACAGATCAAGATTTTGTTAACCTTTCTTAATATGTAACACGTAGCACAATAAATGCTCTACTTTTGCATTATAAGATTGTAAAGTGTTATTGCTGATGTTTGACTTAAGTAAAAAAGTTTTAGAAAAAGTAAGTTTTGATAGAACACTTTTTCGTAAAGAATTGATCAAAGCTATTAACTGGATCAAGCCACACGAAAAAACACTTTTAAAAGTATGGTGTTTGGCCACTTTCGGAAACCAAATACCAAAAAGAAATATTGAAGCGTTCAGTAACCTTAACTAAGGCAAACTGACGCATCCTACTCCTGAATTATACTTCTTTCAACCTTGCAATCTGCAAATCTTTTTACTTTTTATCAATATATTTCTCAAGTGATAAGTGCGCGCTGTATGCGTTGGGCGTAATGTATGGAATCGATGATCTCTTTCTGCTTTTCTTCCACTAAATGTTTTTGTTCTGAAATAATCAGGTTGTCCTTTTGTTTTTGTCGGTAACCTCTAAAAATAAAGAGCGCTAAAATAAATACCAAACCAAAACCTGCTATAAAATAATTTCGTTCCTTTTCTTTTTGTTTTAATTCTTCTTTGGCAATAATATCTTTTTTCTCCTGCTCGGCTTTAACTTGCAATTCTTTTTTCTCGTACTCATATTGCATTTGTTTTTTAATGGCTGTTTTTTGTGTTTCGGTATTGTTAATACTGTCGCGCATTTTTACCTCGAGTTCGAACATTTCAAAAGCCTCTTTATATTTATTTTGCTTTTCATAAATTTTTTTGAGTGTTCTCGCCGAATTCCTAATATTTATTGGAAACCCAAGTTCCTGCGCCATCTTCATTCCCTTATTAGCATATTCAACCGCTTTCGCGGTCTTGCCGCTTTGAAGTAAAAGCTGTGCCATTCCGGTTAAAGAGGCAGCGATCCCTTGCTTATCTTTTGTTTCTTCTAAAAGTTTCAAACTATTATTAAAATTTTGCAATGCAAGGTCAAAATTTCCTTCACGCATATAACCTACTCCAAGGTTATACAATGAGATTGACGCGCCCTCTTTGTCATCTGTTTTTTGTTGAATTTTAAAACTTCTTTCGAAGTAGGCAAACGCTTTTTCAAATTCCTTTTTATTGAGATAAATCAAGCCTATATTATTTAAAGAAACACCTATTCCACGCTCATCATTAATAGCCTCTCTTATTTTTAAACCTTTAAAATAATATTCCAATGCTTTTGTTGTGTCTCCTTGATCAACATAAATTGAGCCTAAACTTGTTGCCGACAAAGCAAGGCCTTCCATATCCTGAACTTCTTCTCTCATTTTTAAACTTCTATGGTAATAATCCAACGCGGCTGCAATATCACCATTGTTATAATGGATCATGCCAATATTAAATAAGGTTGTGGCAATACCTTTCTTATCGGAAGTGGTTTCTAACAGCGCCAGTCCTTTTTTATAATACTCTAAGGCTTTTGAAATATTTCCACTCATACGGTAATAAAATCCAAGGTTGATTATTGCGGAGGCCTGCCCCTTCTTATTGCCAATTTCTGTATTGATCTGTAAACTTTTCTGATAATAATCGAACGATGCCTCCAAATGGCCTTGTTGGTTGGCTAAATACCCTTTATTATTATAATGCGAAGCAAGATGTTCTAAATAAAAGGTTTTAAGTGGGCCGGCTGTTCTGTAATTCTTTTCTGCGATTTGACCTAACTGTTCGTTAAACTGAGGCCACTCTTCGTCGCTTGCCGTTTCGGAAAGTTTATTTAAAATAATACATCTCGTGGTATCATGTTTAGCATTTTTAAGGGCAAGTTTTAAAGAGTCTATTATTCCACTCTGAGAAAAGACAAGAACTTCTGTTAGCAAAAACAGGATACAATAAAAATATCTGATCCTAATGCTCAATTCACTAATTCGTTAAGTTTCTTATCAATATACTTCTCAGGCGTAATAAGTGCTCTTTGGATCCGCTGAGCATAATGAATAGAATCTATTATTTCCCTTTGTTTTTCCTCTACCAATTTCTTTTGTTCAACAATCAGTACATTATCTTTTTGTTTTCGGCGATAGCTTCTAAATATAAAAAGCGCTAAAATTATCACCAATGCGAAGCCGACAATAAAATAATTACGTTCTCTTTCCTTTTGTAATAATTCTTCTTTCGCAATAATGTCTTTTTTCTCCTGATCGGTTTTGGCTTGTAATTCTTTTTTCTCGTACGCGTATTGCATTTCTCTTTTTATACTTGCTTTCTGGGTTGCATCATTGTTAATACTATCGCGCATTTTCACTTCCAGTTCGTACATTTCGAAAGCTTCTTTGTGCTTTTTTTGTTTTTGGTAAATCTCCTTTACTGTTTTCGCAGCATATATCATTTCGGTAACAAAACCATATTTTCTATCCATTTGCAAGGCCTGTTGTCCAATTTTCAAAGCTTCCGTAAGCTGGCCCATTTTAAGATTCAGTGATGCAATATTATTTAAAGCCATGGCCATTCCTAAATTATCATTAATCTCTTCGCTAGCGCTCTTATATTTGTTAAAGTAATCTACTGCTTTCAAATACTCCTTTTGGTTTGTAAAAACCACACCGATACAATTTAAGTAATATGCTATTTCTCTTTTACTACCAATCTCCTCACTTATTTGTAAACTCTTTTTAAAATATTCCAACGCCTTTGGGTAGTCATGCCTATCAGAATAAATCGAACCTATATTACCTAGAGCTCCTGCCTCACCCCGTTTGTTATTTATTTCCTTAGACATTTTATAACATTTCATAAAACATTCTAATGCTTTATCGTTTTCGCCTTGTAGACCATAAATAATTGCAATACTATTCATAGTGTAGATTATCTCGCGCTTGTTTCCAAGTTCTTCGCTTAACTTCAAACTAATCTGAAAACAATCTAGTGCTTTTTTTATGTCGCCTTGCGTGTTCAAAGTCATTCCCATCGAATAATTAGCAAATGCAATTCCTACTTTATCATTTAGTTCGGTATATATTAAAAGGCTCTTTTCATAATATTGCAGGGCGGTCGAACAAATTCCTTGATCGTGGTATTCCCTCCCTATATTGATCAAGGTTCTAGCCATTCCGCTTTTGTTACCAATCTCCTTCTGGATTTTTAAACTCTTATGATAATATTCAATCGCTTTGGTTGAATTATTATTAATAGCTTCAAAATAAGCCGAATTGCTTATTGAAATGGCCAGGAAGTTTAAATAAATGTCTTTATATTTTGTATTTCCTTTACTATTTCTTTCGCAAATAATTCTTAATTGCTCGTTATAAATTGCCTGGGTTTTTTGGTCTGATCCATTTTCTATTAAATAATCCAAAATTTTACAGCGCATAGTGTCATGCCTGGCATTTTTAAGGGCAAGCTTTAGAGAGTCAGTCATTTTATCTTGAGAAAAAAACTTCCCAAAAAAAATAATACCAAAAAATATAAGGCGTAATTTTTTCAAAATAATGTTATGCAATTTAAAGTATTATTGTTGCTTTTTCAATATTTCGCTATAAACCATCAAAAAAATTGCAAAATTATTGTTATTGGCTCCCTTCTCGATTAGCTGACCACATCTTTAGTTAATTTAGGACTTGACCCTTCTCACCTGTCTTACTGATGCTTATCATGTACGGTTTTTATCAACTGCTCTACTTTAGCAGCTGAATTTTAAAACCAAACCATGAAAAAATATAGTATAAGTTTAAGCTGTCCTTTTAATGTTGCTGTTTTTTACTTCTTGTAAAAACACTTCCGACGATACCAAAGACTAACCTTTAGACGCGATTCATTATTGGCTGTTACTAGTCAAAAGATGCTTCTATCGATAACTTCGTTAAATTACTGGGCGAGATAGAAAATAACCTTGTAAATATTCGCGAAAAGAAGCGGCTTTGTCATTGCACATTAAAAATGGCAGTGATATTAATGCCAATGTGAAAGATGATATCAATTCCAACATTAAAGCCATTAACGATATGATGGATAATAACGCCAAAAAGATCGGTGATCTTAACTCCAGACAAAGCCTCTAATTTCAGAGTGAAAGAGCTGGAGGTAGTGGTTGGTGCCTTGAGTTCTAATTTATATTATAAGAATCCAGGATCTGGCTGAGCTTAATAAACTTTTACTTGCCAAAAACTTATTGTGGAGTTGGGCGGCACAACATTTGCATTGGCACATCAGAATTTTAAGGATAGCGAAACGATCAAAAATCAGGACGCAAAACTGAAGACCGCTTACTACATTTTTGCCAGTCATAAGCAATTAAAAGAAAAAAATATCATTAACAAAGACAAAATTAATAAGGATCTGTTCGTTGACGTCAGTTGAACACCAACCTTACTAAAGATTATTTTAAAGAAATTGGTAAAAACCTTCTTCCTCGAGGTTGGCGCATGGTTACCAAAACCATTAGAATTTTATACGGCCACCACAATTGATTCTATCATTAGTTCCGCGATAAAAAAGGCATGATCACCAATATGGAAATTACCGATCCCGAAAATTTTTGGAAAATATCTAAATTTTTGGTGGTAGAAGTGGATGAATAGAATCATGACATTAGAATGGCATCCTTGTTTATGTTTGATCGCTACCATCTTAAAAAGGTAAAGAAATCAAAGACCCGTAATGATGACGACACACAATTTAATTCATAAAGATACGGCCAACCATATTTCTGCGATTAAAACGAAGTATTTTTTGAGTTCCGATTATTTTGTTGACGGTCCAAGAAAGTCGCTTTGTAGCAATCGGGCCATTTATCCGCCCATTACTTTAACCAATAAAAACATCACCGCCGATTTTTGCCTTACCGAAAATAAAAAGGTTTATGCCATTGAGCTGAATTTTACCAATGTAAACTATATAAGTGATGCCATTCTTATTGAGCAGCTAAAAACACATAAATTTGAAAAAGGTTCTTTTTACAGGATCGACGATTATATAAATTCGGAATACATTCGTAAGGAAGACAGCCTTTACATTGAAACCAAATGGAAGGACGATAAGATCTTTGCCATCAAATTCAAATAGGTTTAGAGTTTTAATGTCGAATTTTTTCAGTAAATTCGCTCTTAAACATATACTATGGGAAAGCTCAAATACCTTGTTTTAATTTTTTGTGCCTTAACCTTTTTTGGGTGTAAGAAGAACCAACTTGGTGGTAAATCCAATATTAAGGGAAAAGTAATGCACCACGCAAAACCTATTCCCTTTGCCAAGATCTATATTAAATATAACGCCACTGAGCTTCCTACAGATATCGTTACCAATTACGATGCTACCATGGATGCCGACCTTAACGGGAATTTTTTGGTGTCGCATATTTATCATGGCGACTACTTTTTTTACGCGGTTGGTACCGATGATGCGTTAACCGCGCCAGGAACGGTAAAAGGCGGTACACATCTCAAAGTAAAAATGCTAAAAGAGGTAACAGGTTTTGAAATTCCAGTTACCGAAGACTAATTATCTCTTATCGCTTTTCGTTAACCCTCCGGATCCCTTGCCAGATAAGGGCTGCGGCGTTTGCTTTCATTGGAAAAACAAAAATCACTCTTTTAGCGGCTTTTTAGTAAAATTAACCCCACAAAGGCCCATTTTTGCATCCTTATTCCTAAAAGGAGATTTTTGGAATAATTCATATAATATTGATTTTAAATATTTTATGAAATTTTGACCCGATTTAAACAATACTTAAACAATAATTAATAGCCAAACGATAGAACTTTTATGAAATGTAAATAGACTGATATACAACTCGTTAAAAGACATTTATGCGATTATTGCTATTTTAAACGATATATTTCGTACTTTTGAACAACTTATTAACAAAAATCATGAGAAAGTTAACAGCCGGTGAATTTGAACAGCTTCCTTTCAGGGGAAAAGGTCGGAGTTCGCATATTTTCAACTCTATTGTGAATTTAAAAGAAGGTGAGGCGCTCTTAATAGAGCGAAAAGACTGGAACCGTAAAGCGGGCCCCAGTACACTTGTAAGGTATATTGAAAAAAAACACGAAATGAAGTTTTTAATGGGAGCGGTTGAGGGCGGAACCGGTTGGGCCGTTAAAAGGATACCGTCAGTAAAAAACGAAACTATTAAGGGAAAAGTTAAAACAGCACCAATTAACGACCTGGATAAAGAGAATCTGACCCTTAAATCGGATCTTATTCTGTTTTATTTAAGCCGTATTGCCTTTACCAAGATTGAGCGAATTGAAGATACCTTAAAGGCCGCCATTATCCATTTTTGGAAGGCAGATAAAAAACTGTTGCAAGCTTATCTGAATGAGATCATCAACAGTTTGCACGAACAGGGTCATATCGTTATTGAAAACGATAAAACGTACATACCATTACGGAACGCAAAAATTTAAGCGAATTTTAGGGTGATATTAAAATAACTCCTTGGTTATTTTGGCGAGGGTTTCTTTTACTTCGGCCAGTTCTTTTTCCACCTGTGCCAGTCGTAATTCAACGTCGCTTTGCTTTTTAGCAACAGGCGCCTCTGCTGTAGTTTCCCCCTCCTCCGAATCCACATTTTCTCCAAATGTGTGAATAATTCTGGTCTCTTTTTGTCCTGCGCGTTTACTTGTTTCCTTTACAAAAGGCGGCTGTTGGCTTCCCAATTTATCTATCACCTCATGAACCGATGCCAACGACGAAAATTCGTGTAAGCGCGCCGAGTTGGTATTTAATTCGCCGGGAGTTTGTGGTCCACGCAAAAAGAGTAAACACATTATCGCCAATTCGGCCGGTAAAAGTGGGTAAAGGGTTAAAAAATTATGCTTGTATTTTACGGCCCGGCTGCCTCCTCCTATAGCAATGGAGACCAGACTTTGCGCTTTTAAACTTTTTATGGCGTTTAATACAGTTTCTTCGCTGTATTCTACCACCGGGTGGCGCGATGACTTTTGATTACATGCCAAGGTAATGGCATTTACTGTCATGGGATAATAATCGGGTGTGGTTTTGCTTTTTTCAATTAAAGAACCCAGCACTCTAATTTCAATAGCATTTAATATTGGGAGTTCCTTGCTTTCCATATACTGATTACGTGAAACGTTAGCGGTCTATTTCGGTGCAAGGTTCTTGTTTACTGTTTCAAGTTTTGAAGTAGCATAGGGATCTCCGGGTTTTAGTTGAAGTGCTTCTTCGTAAACCGGTTTGGCTTCCGACCAGCGTTTCATTTTAAAATAATCATCGGCCAGTTTAATTTTTTCTTTATACTTATCACTTCCTATCGTTCCGGCGATCTTCCCTTTTACACCGCCTCCAATTTCGCCTTGTTTAACAGGATCTGTGCCATTTTCGTTATTCTTATTTTTTTCGGCAGCTATTTTATCGGCTTCTGCTTTTTCTTTAGCTGCTT
Source organism: Bacteroidia bacterium (assembly GCA_044229775.1). Taxonomy (GTDB): domain Bacteria; phylum Bacteroidota; class Bacteroidia; order B-17B0; family Aurantibacillaceae; genus JAHEYG01. The sequence continues at coordinate 14,413 of JBGASH010000006.1, read as the reverse complement.
TTTCGGCAGCGGCTTTATCCGCCTCTGCTTTTTGTTGAGCAGCTAACTTATCGGCTGCTGCTTTTTCTTTTGCCGCTTTGTCGGCAGCAATTTTATCGGCGGCGGCTTTTTCTTTGGCAGCTTTTTCGGCCAATTTATCAGCGGCGGCTTTTTCCTTAGCTGCTTTGTCGGCCGCAATTTTATCGGCGGCGGCTTTTTCTGCAGCAGCTTTATCGGCAGCGGCTTTATCTTTTGCGGCTTTATCTGCAGCAATTTTATCAGCAGCGGCTTTTTCAGCGGCTAATTTATCTGCCGCGGCTTTATCGGCTGCTGCTTTTTCTGCGGCTAGTTTATCAGCGGCAGCTTTGTCGGCTGCGGCTTTGTCAGCAGCAGCTTTATCTTTTGCGGCTTTCTCTGCTGCTAATTTATCGGCGGCTTCTTTTTCCTTTGCAGCCTTTTCAGCCGCTATTTTATCAGCGGCAGCTTTGTCGGCTGCGGCTTTATCTGCAGCGGCTTTATCTTTGGCAGCTTTTTCTGCGGCTAATTTATCGGCAGCTTCTTTCTCCTTTGCTGCTTTTTCAGCAGCTTGTTTATCAGCAGCGGCTTTTTCTGCAGCCAATTTATCGGCGGCTTCTTTTTCCTTTGCTGCTTTTTCGGCGGCTAGTTTATCTGCTGCAGCTTTGTCGGCTGCGGCCTTGTCGGCGGCAGCTTTATCTTTTGCGGCTTTCTCTGCTGCTAGTTTATCGGCAGCTTCTTTTTCCTTCGCTGCTTTTTCGGCAGCAATTTTATCAGCGGCGGCTTTGTCGGCAGCTGCTTTTTCGGCGGCAGCTTTTTCAGCGGCTAATTTATCGGCGGCGGCCTTTTCAGCGGCAGCTTTTTCGGCAGCTAGTTTTTCTGCTGCAGCCTTGTCGGCAGCTGCTTTATCAGCAGCAGCTTTTTCTTTTGCGATACGATCGGCTTCGGCTTTTTCGGCAGCAGCTTTTGCGGCGGCGGCTTTGTCGGCAGCGGCCTTTTCGGCGGCAGCTTTCTCAGCGGCCAATTTATCGGCGGCGACCTTTTCAGCAGCAGCTTTTTCGGCAGCTAACTTTTCTGCTGCGGCTTTTTCGGCGGCAGCTTTGTCGGCAGCAGCTTTTTCTTTTGCAATGCGGTCGGCTTCCGCTTTTTCGGCGGCGGCTTTTTCGGCGGCGGCTTTCTCAGCGGCTAATTTATCTGCTGCTGCCTTTTCTGCTGCTGCTTTGTCGGCAGCGGCCTTTTCTTTTGCTATTCGATCGGCTTCCGCTTTTTCGGCAGCGGCTTTTTCAGCAGCAGCTTTATCTGCGGCGGCTTTCTCGGCGGCAGCCTTTTCGGCGGCGGCTTTATCAGCGGCAGCTTTCTCAGCGGCTAATTTTGCTTCTTCTTCTTTTTTCTTGGCCTCATCTTTAGCCGCTAAACATTTATCGGTTAATACCATTTGGTCTTTAGGATACTGTTCGCTAGGTAAAGTGGCCATCGCTAATTGATATTGTGTTTTAGCAGTTGGGCAATCTTGCTTTTTTAATGCTTCATCACCCGCTTTACAAGCCGCTTTGTACCTGGCTATCACCGCATCTTCTTCCTGCCTGATCTTTAATAACGAACTAAGCATTTGATCAGAATACATTTGATCGTCGGTAAATGTTTTTTTAGAGGGATTAAAATTCACTTTAATAAGCGCCTGTTTTAAAGCCGAGTAATCTACACTATATATTGGTGGAGATAAAACAAATCCTTCAATTTTTAGCACCGGCTTAAATTTTCCTTTATCCAAAATATCGGCAGGCACCCCTCGGGTACTAACAATGAATTTTTTTGTGTTACATCCGGCTTTTGAAATTTCTACCGTAAAATCACCATCTGGTGGGAACTCCAGCTTAAAAAAACCGTCGCTCTCGGAAGTGGTACTTTTAATAACCGAACCATTTTGGTAAACGGCAATGTTGGCCCCTTGTGTTGGATTGGCTTCCTTATCTTCTACCATACTGGTAAGAATGAACGACCAGCTTTGCGAAAAAGATTGCAGTGAAATGAAACAAAATAAAAGTATTCTCAAATAATTCCTAAACATAAGCGCGATTTAATTATTACCTAAAATTAAAAAAATAAAACATAGTACATCATAATTAAATATTAAATATTGTGAAACCGCTTTTTAAGAGGCAATTCACATTTAAGGCGAATCATTTTCGCCCGTTATTGAGAGTCTGATTGGTAACTTTTTGCATATTTCATACATTAAAAACAAGGTAAATAGCTGATATTACGAAGGGTTAAATTTCTTTTATGAGTGGTTACCTCTTAATTCATGCGTTTTATTATCTTGGTATTTCATTTTCCGATCCCTAATGCCCGGCAAAAAGGCTCCCATAAAAACAAAATTCAGCGAAATATGGCTGGAGCAAAGCGGCCTGCTTTGTTTAAAATTTAACGATAATGTGGAAGCCGATCTGGAAGAAGTACAAAGGGCTTTTAAAGTTTATGAAGATCTTGGATTAGGCCCTAATAAAAAAGTACTTCAATTAATGTTTGGCCAAAATAATTTTACCATTACACCCGAGGCCCGCGCCTATGCCGCAAAAAAAGGGAATGATTTTTTTATAGCCTCGGCCATGATCTCAAATAATTTGGCGGTGCGTATGCTGGTTAATTTTTTTAATAAATTTGATAATAACCAGGTGCCCTTTAAAATGTTTGGTACCGAAGCCGAAGCCAGAGAATGGTTGGGAAAGTTTAAAAAATAAGATTTCCAAATCAATACTCTACCAAAATAGCATCGCTGATGAGACTCTCAGCGCCGCTACTGAAAACCGCTTTGATCCGGTATTCATAATTGTTTCCCATACTCACTGTTTTATCAATAAACTCTTGCTGAGGAAAGGTTAATGTTTTGACAATGGTTAATGGTTCCTTTTTTGAAGCCCTGTAAATAATAAATTTTTCGGCTCCTTTTTCGCTGTAATTCCATTTGAGTTTTACAAATTTGTCCTTCCTGTCAACCTCAAAAATCACATTGGTCATTTTTTTTCGGAATCCCGTCTCGAACTTTATATATGGTGACCCCGAAACCGCACTATTATCACTTTCATCAATGACCATTACTTTATAAAAATAGCCAATGCCTAATTGGGCGCTTGTATCAGTAAACGACCTCAGTGTATCCGATCTTTTCCACTCTTTGATCTTAATTTCTGTCTTATTAATTTCTTTTCGGTATAAAACATAATTCTTTACATCGTCGCTGGTGCTACTTATCCATGAAACTCTAATCCCATTGCTTACAACTTGTAAGTCTTTAATGACCGGCGCAATGGGAACAATCGTATCGGGACGCTTTACTTCAATTGGTTCCGATAAAACCGAATTATTAAAGTTATTATCGGTAGCAACAATACAATAGTAAATTGTTTTACTTAAGGTTTTAAGATTTAATTTGTCTTTATACTCGTTGGCCGTAATAAATGAATTACTAACGGGCACAAATTCTTCCTTAAGTGAATTGGCTTTAAAGACCTTATATCCTTGTAGGTCTTTTTCCGAATTGGGTAACCAGGTAATAACCACATTTCCCTTTGCATCCGAACTTGCTTTTAATTCACGGGGGGGCTGAGGAGGAATTGTATCAGAAATTAAAACAAGCCGTGAAAAAGAAAAAACCGTATCGTTACCAAAAGAAATTGCTCCTATTTTGTAATAATTAGAGGCTTTAGGGTTTTCATCAACATAGCTAAATCTATTGTTTGAACCGGCTATTGGTTCATATGGGCCGTTATCCTTCTCTGAACGAAAAACAAAAAATGCTTTAACATTATCATTTTCGTTCCTGTTCTCCATTTTCCATTGAATAAATACTTTTTGATGCGCTACCACTTTCAAACTATCAATAATTACCGCTGATCTTATTTCGGGATAAGTAAAACACATAACGCTCGCTGATGGCTCAGATAATTCACCAAAATGATTTATTCCTCTTACTCTGTAAAAATACTTGCGTTTTGTTTTAGAAACAGTATCTGTATAAACGATCTCTTTTTTATTCTTTTCATATTGAGAAGATAGAAGTATAACCGATGCTTTATTTATTTTTTGAAAGTTCACACTATCCTCAGACCGCTCAATATTGTACCCGCCATAAAATTCTGAAAATTCGCTTACATCCCAAATTACTTTTGCAACACCATGCTTATATTTCGCCTTGGGCTCTTTTAATTTTGGGTTGGTTGACAATTTTGACGCATCAACTTTCAAAATAGCCGTGGTATTTTTTTTATCCCCTCCAGCGTCATTGATTTCAATTTTATAAGAATATGATTTATTGTTATCAAAAAGGCTATCGCTCAAAAACAATCCAGCTGCTTTAGCCAGTTCCTGATCAAAATCACAACTTAATAAAGCCAGCCCTAATAACATGTCCTCTTGTTGCACTTTCTCTTTTGCCGGAATATTTTTAGAATTTTTATTTTGGTAAAGGACCTTGTAGATCAAGGCGGCGTTCTTGTTTTGTTTTAATACCTGCTCCCATTTTTGATCTTCCCCGTTGTATGGTTTCAGGGCTTCATACAATACTACTGTCTCTGAAAGTCCACTGCCATTAAGAACTGAGCGGGTAACTTTGTATCCATTTTTTACCGCGACATCAAAAAGTTCTTTATTGACAGGAGCCCAGCGGATCAATATCATATTTTTTTTAATAAAACATTCTGAAAATAATGACTGTGCATTATAAATGTGAGCAATTAAGAGAAATATTATTATGAGCTTTAGTTTCATGTTAGCTTTGGAAGTTTTTACCACATCTAATTTGAAACAGGATTACAATCTTTACCAAACTCAAACTCAAAATCAAAATTGCCTTTTATTTTTCCAAGTATGTTATAATTACACGCTAATTGTCCATTAAAATAAATAGGTTTCGGCAACTTTCCATTCACCATGGCAGCGGCGCTCGCATCAAAGATGGTAATGTCAAAATCCGAACAAAAACACGATTTCTTTTCACAATCACACCCTTTAGGAAAAACAATATTTCCTTTTACACCAACCTTCCCCTGCAAAAATATATACATGCTTCCTCCTGCTTGCCAACCATTCATTCCCACTTTATCGTTTGTTCCCGAGCAGGTGGCACTGCTTCCATAATTCATTAACATCATGTCAAATCCAAGTCCGTAACCAAAACCGCCGTACACTGTAAAAAAATCGAAACCAAATTGTTTATTGATCGAAGCACCGTATCGGGCTCCACCACAAAATCCGGAACCACTTGCTAATTGCGGTTCATTTCTATTGGCTTGTAAACCGGCCTGCGAAATAATATTTGAAACCTCCGGTGGTGGAGCTAATGCCGGTTCAATTTTATTTCCTATCATAAAATAAGCTTCTGCTGTTACATAATTAATAATATTCATTTGCAAAGGTGAAGATGGTCTTCCCACCGAGGTATACCATGCTCCTGGCTCAATATGAATTTTTGCGGGACCATTTCCGGTTACTGCACCATAGGCGTTTATGATCACTGCTAAGTTGGCATCAAAAACTTTATTCTCGCAATCATATTCTACTTCAATACTCCCTTTAACAGGCGCCTTGTACCTTTCAATTGGCTCTACCATCACATAGGCATCGCCTGTTAATTTTACAAAATCCAAACCGCCCGAATTCGTAAATGCTACTTCCAACATTACATCACCGTTTGCGGCTTTAGCACTTGGTGTGTACTTAAAACCTACCCCTGCCCTAAATCCTAAATTAATTTTTTCATCAGGCACATAAGTTAAAGCGCTGCCAGGATTTGCCGGTTGGTTTTGAGACGCGGAAATTAGTTGTGCCTGACTGGCGTTCGGTTTCATATGATAATACATTCCTCCCATTAATTTTGTTAATGTAATTTGAGTGCCCAATGGAATAGAGGTTGGAATGGCGGCATCTACAAAACAATAACGATAGGTATCCTTTGAACCAAAGCAAACTTTTACCGAAACGGTATCCTGCATTACCTTTTTAATCGAAAATCGCAGAGCTCCAAAAAAAGCATCTCCGTAAACCGGATCATCATCTTTAAAAAGTATACCCCCCTTTAATGTAAACGGAGCGGTTTGAATATCAAACGAGATCCCATTAATAACTACTTTCTCAAATTTCCAATTTGTTCTAGTCACTGTAGTTGGATTATCACCGTTATAGGTTATCTTATTTTCAGTGATCTTTCCTTTTAAACTCACTTGTGTTCCTGCTCCAAATCCGGAATTAGGCTTGTCCATCATGTTCATGGTAACACTAAAACCAAGTACCGGAGAGCCTTCGTGCAAACCAAATGTAATGTCGTTAACGCTCACCGGATATTTTGCTGCTCGAATCTGATTGCCCGCGGTATGCAAAGTAAAAATACCGTTTGTTAAATAAGGCGCTTGTGTGATTATAGTAAGCGATTGAAATTTTAATTGTCCGCCGTTTGAATTAAACTTAGAGTGATCAAAACTTATAAGCCCATTTAAAACAGCAGTAGGTTTTAATATGCCCTTCGATCTTACTATAGATACTTTGGAAGTATTTTCCAGATCAACTACAGCCGAAAACACATTTAACCTAACACCGTTGGCGGGGTTAATGATGAAACCGTAATCCGTTTCTTTATCAAGCGGATTGTAATAAACATTTGCTTCGTAACCAATGGAAGTTGCGCTATCGATAACCGGAATATTCAATTTCCCTTTCAAATGTCCGCTGTTCAATTGATTTGCCACAAAACCTATTCCTAATTCATCAACCGAAAAAGCCCAACCACTCATGCTTCCTTCGTTTGTTCCAAAAACATTGTTCACTTGAAAAAGGCCACTTAGTCCCATTCGATCGATCAATAAATTATTTACCAAAACTTCAGTACGTTTACCGGCTTTTGAAATTTCGGGAGGCAATTTCACTTTCAAGCTTTTTAAATAAAAACCTGTCCACATTTGCGGCACTATCATATTGGGATTACTGTACCCAGCAGGAAAAGACATGCCCGGAGCGTTCATTAACTCGCTCATGTCAACGGTGGCGTCTGTCACTTCAAAGTTCCAGTTTTTTAATCCCTGCACTGTAAATGGGGTAATACTTACTTGAGTTACAAAATTATGTATGTCGCTAGTGTAGATCTGAAAAGTGGCGCTTACTTCCTTTTCCAGCGTTTTTGTGCTATCGGGTAAAATTTTCCAGTTAGAAAAAATGAAACTTCCTTTAATACTTATCGCTTTAAATCCATTACAATCCCATTCCACAAAATTATTTCCATCGGCTTTCAATTTAAGAGATACCGTACTATCGATCCTGATAACATGTTCACTCACCAACATCAAACGCGATTGACTGCCACCTACAACTCCTTTAGGATTAAATTTTATATTAGTTGCTTCAAATGCCAGTTTTTTATTGCTACCCGGAAAATCAATGGCTGCATAGGCATTGAAGTAAGCGCCATTGGGTTTAAACTTTACGGTATCAATTGCTATGACATAACGCGTGGCGCCAATTTTTTTTATCATACCGATTGGAAGTACAGCATTGCTATCAGGATCAAACTGATCTAAAAATCGATTATTGTCCTCAACATTTTGCACAACCGATATCACCTTATTGACCTTTGGATCGCTAATAGAATCGGATTGTGAAAAGGTTGTCACACTTAAGCAGTTCAAAAATAAGAATATGTTAATCGCTCTTTTCATTATTAAAATCCATAGCTTATTCCGAAGTTACCAGTAAACTCATTAAATGCTTGTGCCGTTTGCGTGACCCTTAACTTTTGCAAATAGGTGCCGCTGATGTTTATACTTAATCTTCCCGCTTTTGAGTTAGCAAATTTTGGAGAATAACTTACCGCGCACCGATGATTAAATACTTCATTCGTCTTAACGTTATTACTATACATTTGATTATATGAACTTCCTAATGTGATCCGCAATGTGTTTTTTGAAAAGGCCCTACTCATATTTACATTTGGACCATAGTAAACATTATTTACACCATAAAACTGAGAGTAATTGGCATTTATTCCATAACTCACAGTGGTTTTGGTTTTAGTCAATGTTATTGCGTGCATCAAGTTAGCATTAACGGTACGAGAGGGCAATTTAATATTAGATTGTGTTCCAAACATTCCGGGGTCGGTAATACTTCCCTGATTTTGACCAGTTACCATATAATTTGAAGTAAGCATAATGCTTTGCTTTGTTTTTGATTTTCCAAAATTATGTGTGATGCTGATCATTGAGTTTTGTGAAAGTTGGTAAAAATTTAGTGTATCTAATGTATTCTTATAGTATGGATCGGATAATGGTCTTTGTTTTGTATAAGAACTAAAATTACTATACGAAGCGATGAAATTCCAATGAAGGTTTGGCATGTACGAGGTATTGAAAGAACCCACCCAACGATTAGTGGTATTTAATTTATCCTTATTTAAATTATTTCGTTGCAGGCCAGTATTTACGGCAAAATTTAATTTTCCTTTTAGCAAAGAAGCGGTTGGGGCCAATGTAATATTTTCGAAATCATTATTAAAATAATATGCTCCCAGCGTTTTGTAATCGGGCGCCACTCTTTCATAATTTAAATTGATGCCGTAGTTTTTTTGTGAAAATCCAATACCCGACTTAAATGCCGAAAAAAATTGCGAAGTAGCGTTGGGATCAAAAATTCCCGGCAGTTGGTTTTTAGGCGGCGAATTTACATCGGAAGGAGAAGTGGTGTTACGGGTTAATCCGGATAAAGCATATTCGCTTTCTATCTTTATTTTTTTAAGAATTGTGGTTTTTCCCGAAACACTGATAACTGTATTTTCCATTGGTGCAATGTTAGTATTAACCGGAACAAACGAAAGCGATGAAGAAATATCTTTTGCCGAAAAATAGATCAACTTTATACCATGACCCTTTTTTTCATACCCCATACTTGCACCATATCCCATGCGTTTATAACTCATGTTAATATCACTGTTCGTTTCAGAATCAAATTCAACCGCTTTTTTCAACTGTCCGTACATAGCTGCAAATTTGAAATTCTTTGGACTAAGTTCTACACCTGCTCCGGTAAAAATATGATTAGCCAATGTGTATTGCGAAAAATTCATTGATGTGATACCAACATATCCTTTGATCCATTTCCAGGTTGGATTTAAACTTTGAATATTAAACGGCTGGGTGTAGGTTGTTTGATTGTTACTATAGTTTAGTGTAAATGGCAAATTGAAATCTAGAATACTCACGTTCATATTAGCATTTACAAACCAGGTAAAAGGCTGTCGACGGTTAGGAATGCCTTGTGCATTATAGAATACCGAAGTATAGTTAACTCCACCACTTACTTTAACGGCATCTTTTTTTCCAACTTTATCGAGGTTTTGGCCAAAAGCCTCACCCCCTGCCCCTCTCCAAAGGAGAGGGGTGATGGTGATAAGCAGATAGAAGAAATATTTTTTTGAACGTGTAATAAAATACCTTTTAAAATTTAGGGCTTCTAAGATACTTTTTTATAGTGAAATGGCAAATCTTAGTCCTTAATGAACCTGGCGTTGCCGTTACCCGCCTTTATAAAATATAAACCTGCGGGGAGTACTGATATGTCGATGAGCGGAGAGCCTCCGGCTTGTTGAAGCATGAGCCGGCCTTTGTTATCGAAGATCTGAATTACCTCATTCTGTAGGTTTGCACTACCACTTATCACTAATTTATCTTTTGCCGGGTTAGGATAGATCTTTAAATTGAACGTTTGCGAAATTTCCGGTACTCCTGATGCAACACAGGAAGAGCCCAGAAGGTAATCGTATTTTCCAATATTCCATTTCGTCAAACTATCATACACTATTGCTTTTGCTGCATATCTTATCATGGCCGCATCCGCCGAAGGAAGTAAGGATGACTTTCGTCGCTGCTATACAGTTCTATTAATGGAAATGTTTTTCGAATAAAATTCCAAACAGCGCCAACAGGCGATACAATGGCCTTATTACTATCGGCCATCATTCGGTAACGTAAATTCAAAAGGCTATCCATGCCCTTATAACTACAAATGTATTGCCAGTTTGGATAGGCCGTGCAATTAAGCGCATCTCCATTTTTTCTTCCCCAGGTCATGTAAAAAATAGTTTGTCCGCATACATTATACTTATCCACCATACTGTCTAAATAATGCGCATAAGGAAATACGGTTGACATAACTTCATTTAATGGCAACGATGGTTCCTGACTTTGCGCCTGAAGCACCACATAATTCCAGTTAGCGAGCTTTATTTTATTTGTTGAACCCGGATCCTGGGTGTGTCCGTATAACGTTTGTCCACCAGGTGCATTGCTGTCAAAGATCAAGGTATCATTCACAGAAGCTGCGGCATCTGCGATCATTTGTGGTAAATTATTTACATAGGTATAGCTGTTACCTAAAAACAAAACATTTTTCTTTTGACTGAAAGTTACACTGACAGCACCTAATAATATTATGAGTATCGCTATGCGGTTTCTCATACATCATTTTTTTTATCCATTAAACGGTCTAAGTTGTTGCTCATCGCTTTTTCGTTGGTGATAAGCGCTGTTTGTATTCGTTTGGCATAACGTATACTATCCAATATCTCCTTTTGTTTTTCTTCCACAAGCCTTTTTTGTTCTGTGATCAGGTGGTTGGCTTGTTTCTTTTGCTGATACCCTCTGTAAATAAAGAACATTAATATTAATACCAGAACTAAAATAACTGAAACCGCATAGGTGATTATTCGTTGCTTTGCTTTTTCCTCCTCGGCAAGGGCGTCAAGTTTTTCTTGTTTAAATTTCATTTCAAGTTCTGCCACTTTTGCAATATTACCTTGTTTCTTAAATGCCGCATCCAGATCGATATAACTTTGCAAATTAATAAAAGCCTGTTCAAAATTCTTCAATCCATAATAACATTCAACCTTTAATAATGTGCAAGCGATCTGTAGTGACATATCCTTGTGTAGCTTACTTAAAAGAAGTGCGGTATCTGCATATTGTACGCCTTGTTTATAATTATTATGCGCATTTAATACGGCGGCAATAGAAGTTAAAGCAAGGATCAAATTGGTAGTATCAAACTTTGCACGCGAAATTGCTATTGCTTCCTTGCTTGCGTTAATGGCATTCGTACTATCACCCTTTTTCATATACACATAGCTTATTTGAGTATACATTGCGGCGATGCCTGACGTTTTGCCTGTACTTTTCATCGCTTTCAAAGCCCTCTCACTGTATTCAATGGCCCTATCGAACTTGTTAAGTCCCGACGTTAAATTGATCAAACGAGAATAAAGCCCCGGCAAACTTTGTTCGTCCTTCATTTCTATGAAATTCTTTTCCGCTAAAAGGTAAGCTTCCTCCGCTTTTTGAAACTCCTCTTTCATATTGTAGATATAACCCAACAGATCATAGCAACGCGCCAGGGTATATTTATCACCTATCTGCTCTGCTAAGCTTTTCGACTTCATTACATTTTCAAAGGCGAGGTCATATTTTTGAAGATACGTATTATAGATGATGGCTTTGCGTTGAAGTGCTCTTGCCTCTCCTTTAATATAACCCGAACGACGAGAGAGATCCAATGCTTTATCCACATATTGCATTGCTTTTTCAGAATTTGAATTGAGTACTTTTACCGTTAATTCCAGTAAGATCTTTACTTTATCGGTATCCTGTTTGGCGCGACTTAATTCATTGTTGAGGGAATCAAGATTTTTGTTTTGCGAATAGGCGTGAAAGAATTGAAGGCATACTATTAATAAAACGGAAACGCGATATGTCTTAAGCCTGACCATTATTTTCTAATTCGAAAGATCATTTAAAGTTTTATCAATATACTTTTCATTGGTGATCAAAGCATTTTGAATTCGTTTGGCATAATGAATGCTATCCAATATCTCCTTCTGTTTCTCTTCCACTTCGTGTTTTTGTTTTTCGATGATCCTCATGGAAGATTCGATCTTTGAGGATTTGAAAAAATTCTCTTTTGTGAGTTCGTATCTTGTTCGCATACCCGCAAAAGAAAAGATCATAAATATTGTTCCAAAAAACAACGTACTGCCAATATCAGAGGCTAAAACCCAGATCCTTGAAGCAGATCTAATGGCCAGCCCTTTTTCCTGCTGTTTCCAGGCTTCATTAATTACTTTATCGAAAGATGTTGTTCTGCCCATGTTACTGAATAATAATTTTTGCCTTTCCCACTTTACCATCGACAGAGGTTTTAAGCAAAAAATAAATACCGGCGGGTACTGCGGTTAATTGCAAGGGGTAATAATTACCATACATTAACTGGTAACCACTGTTGCGGCACAATTTTCCGCTAGCATCGTACAACTTAAATTCGGCAAATTCAAAGGCCGAAAAATCGTTAGTAATATTGATCACATCTGTGGCGGGGTTTGGAAATACCGATAAGTTGTAAACCGTTTTGTTTTCAATACTGCAGCTCACATCCCAACCTTTCATTTGTTCAACCGCCCACTTACGCTGATCTACTATTACCGGAAAAATGCCCGGATACCTTACATGAAAACCGTTACCCAGTTTACCAACAGACACAATATCTTCGTTACGCTCGGTGAGCGAAATTTTATAAGCCTCATACGAATTGTATTTGTATACATCGGCTTTATAGGCCGAGTCGACCAGGGTATGCCGGTCTAAAATATATTTTCCTAAATTATCTAAGGTAAATTTTGAATGGATAAGATCACACACATTATTCAAATATTCTGCCTTCCAGTCGTCGTATTCAAATATTCTTTTTATTAAAGGGCGTTCGTCCAGTTGCGGCGTTGGAATTAAATAGCCGCTTAAAATAGAGGTACCGCTTATGGCTTTTATTTCCTGAAAGGTTTCGTTCATGTCCCATGGTATCCATCGGATCTTTCCATCGGGATGTTCGTAAATAAAAAAGTTGTTGCCGCCACCCCAATAACTATCCCAGCTTTTGCAACATTTTTCGATGGCCAGTATCTTCAAAAAATCATGTACGTCAAATTTGCTTTCGAGTTGCTGTTTAAAATCGGCATCATAATTATTGTTCAATAAATTTACCAGATCAATGAATTTACTCCAGTCGTCAACTGTTTCGTTGGTGTTCAACGTAAAATTTTTGTCTTTATAAGCTTGTTTGGCATCGCCCAGCCATTTCATGAACATCTGGCAATTTCTGTCGGTTTTATATAAATTACCGTCGTTGTTGGCGCTACCATAATGATCTTTTAAAAATGTTTTATCCACATTTTCAATAATTAGATACAAGCCTATGTATTCTCCGTCAACCCAAACTTTTGTATAAGCTGTTCGCGGCGCTACCGTTATCACATCGCGCATCACTTTAAAACAAATTACATCGTGTAATAACGAAGGATCATTAGTAAAGTTGTTGATGTTTATTTTTTTTAATCCGTTAAGTGTTTGGCTGCTGTTAAATTCATCGAACGAAATTTTCAATGGCTTTTTCTTTCCAAAACTGGTGAACCAGTTGGAAGCGTTTCCTTTTTCTTTAAAACCGCAATCGTTAAGCACCACACCATCAAAAGTTACTTTGCATTTAAAATACCGCTGCGGGTGTCCCAGCGTGTTGGCGTTCGCCCTGTAATCGGCATCCAACGAATCTATCCAGTTTATTAAATTACTTTCAATACTTAGGCTATGAACGATGCTATCGTTAAACACCATGTTGCCCGATTGCGCCAGCAAAGTTGTTCCAACAAAAATAAATATGCTGATCAATATGCTTTTCATCGTTTAGGCAGGTAGTGTTGACTGTTAAGGGCGTCGTAATATTTTTTGAAATTGCGTTTCATGAAATGGACTCCCAGCGTCATATTAAATCCGGCATGGTTATTTTTATTGGCAAGGTTAAATTGCAAACCAAATTTAAAATGCACCCGAATCTGTTCCGACATTTTTTTCTCGAATCCCGCAAAGGGTTCAATGGTTTCCTGAGGACCATTGTTACGTTGCGCTTTCATTAAATTAAATTCGGAGCCCCAAAAGAAACTTTTTTCTTTAAGGTAACTGCTCCTTTTAAAATACCGTTGAAATCCTACGCCGAACTTTTTAACCGCGTAAGGCTTTGATGAGGTGAACGAAAATTGCAGGTAGGCCAATTTGTTACCCCTTACTGCAACACCGCCTTTGAACTGCAAACCGGTAGCTTTGCCTGTCATAGCTTCATTCTTAAAAACCGAAAAATAAGGGGTGTTATAGTAACCAAAGTTAAGGCCTCCCCATAGTGTTTTATATTTTTTTCCTTGAATGGTGTCGATCGTCGACCAAGGAATAACGCTGATAGACTCGTCGGATTTTTTAAGCTTAACGTTAGCTGAATCGCATTTGAGAATAGTTCCTGTCAGGGAATTTTCATCCTTTAACACCACCTCATCGGTGATCAATTTTCGGCT
>JBGASH010000158.1:0-7425 GCA_044229775.1 Bacteroidia bacterium | reverse complement strand
GTAGTGCTGGTACAAAACAATCGCTGGGATAATGCTGTTTATGATATTAAACCCACTTTCACCACTCCGCAAACCCTTACCTATTCGCTTGATAATGCCAGTACGTTTAATGGTGGTAACGAGTTCCGGTATTTTGATACACGCTCTTTAAGAACCTATACCGAACGCATTAAAAATATTTATAAGGATAAAGACCTTAAAAACCATGTGGAGTTAACGACTGATGAAGTACGAGGCTCAAAAACTTACATGTTTTATGGCGATCTTAATGGCGGGTATTTGATAAAGAATCAGGATAACAGTTTAAACATGACCATTGAGGCCGATTATGTTTGGATCAATTTCTTTCTGAAATACGATACGCCTGAAAGCGATGGTAATTTTTATGTATTGGGAAAGCTAAGCGATTGGAAACTGGATAAAGGCAATCGCATGACCTACAATTACGAACGTTTGGGTTACGAATGTAATTTGTACGTGAAGCAAGGTTACTATAATTACACCTACGCCTTTTTAAAAGATAAGACCAAAGCCGGTAACGAAACCATTACCGAAGGAAATTACTGGCAAACCGAGAACGATTATACTATTTACGTTTACCACAGACAGCGTGGCACGTATTACGATCAGCTTATTGGTGTGAAGAAATATAATTCGGTGAAGAAATAGTCACCCTGAGCCTGCCGAAGGGTATCACCGGCAAAGAGGAACTTATTACGATCAGCTTATTGGCGTGAAGAAATTTAATTCGGTGAAGAAATAGAATTTTTCCGAATGGTGTTTTTACATTCCTAAACTCTTAACGCATGGTAGCCACTAAGGCGCAAAGTCGCGAAGTTTAATTGGGACTTACTTATTCTTCTCCTGTATTAAAGGCTTTATCATAATCGGGCGCTTTAAGAAGTTTATCCCGGTCTTTCGATTTTGTGAGTCTTAAAAAAGCTTCAACGTAAGCTTCTTTGGTCATGCTGTCGTAGTGTATGATGTTCCATCGGTATTGCATGGTTTGAACAACATTCAGCAATATCAATAATACCAATACCGAAAAACCAATGCGCACTTTTAAAAGCGGCGCTTTTGATAGATCGTAAATAAAAGCCGCCAGCGGTAAACTTAATAAAGGATAAATGTCTATCATGCCCCTTTGCCCGAACGATCCGCCGTACCACCAGCACCACCACGATAAAATAACATAGGTAAAAACACAAAAAATTAATATGATAGGCGTTACCAGTTGTTTTTGCTGCCGGTATAAATTATATAATCCAATCAGCGAAAAAATCATTATTGGTGTATACAATAACCAGCCTTTTCTGAAACCAAATAATCCTTCTATTAAATGCGGATGTCCAAAATAAAATTTGGCGCCAATGTATCCAAAATACAAATATTCGCCTGCTACATACTTCCAATAAAGGAATTGCGGAACAAAACACAAAAACATGGTAATACCAATTACCAATAAATATTTGATATTCTTAACAAACAACAGCACGTTGGCTTTTAAAGAACTTAGATCCTTTACATTGTACAACACAAAAAACAAAAGCACTAATCCGTCAACGGGACGTATCAATAGCATTAAGCCCGAAAACAAACCAAGGCACAACGAGTTTTTAAGTCCGGGGTGTTTATGCCATTGCAAGGTAAAATACAATATCAGTACATCCATACAAAACATATAAGTATGTGTCATTGGTCCCCCAATGGATGCGTAATAAAACAAATTGGTGCCGCCCACCAAACAAACAAAGGTCATAGCAACAATGCCTTCGGTAAAAAAATTTAATAGGACCTTTCGCAAAAAAATTAAAGCTATCACTAAATAAAATAAGGCCGAAAATTGTAACATGAATTGATACGGCGGCGAAAATCCCGTTGTTTCATATCCAAATAAATGAGCGCTTAAATGTCCAATAAAAAAAAAGGGCGAGTACAATAACGACATCCCCATTGTGGTTTTAACCAAATAATTACCGTTTGCGGCACGATAAGGTGTGTACATGTGCTTATCATTATAATCTTTTGCTTTATCCCCAATAAAGCTCATTTTAATGTCATTCTCAATAAAAACAGCTGGTAAATAAGCATAGTAAGAAACAATATCCCACTCCACTACCGAACGCGAATTCCATTTGGCCTGGTTAAAATTTACCCAGCTTACGCTGATAATAGTAAACAGGATGACCAACACTGAAGGTTTTTTGAGAAAGTACTTTTTCATTTTACTTTCTAAAGTTACAATTTATTGTAAAACGAAAAGATATTTACTGTATAAATTGTCATACTGAGCCTGACGAAGTATGATTCAAAGGAACAAATGAATGCTTATTAAGATCATGGTTCGTCATCCCGATAATTATCGGGAACACCATGACACCAGAAAATAATTCTAAAGTGCCTGATTTTAAAAAAAGAAATTACGCCGAATAACTCGGTAAATATTTACTGAGCCAGGTTTCCTTTAAAGGTTTTTTCCAATTAGGAAGTTGCGCCGATGTAGAAATAGCGTTATCGTAAACAAGGGTATTCTCATTGATCTCGCCTTGCTTTAAAAGATCTTTTATTTCAGAAGCCGCTACCACTTTCAATTCGTCTTCCACTTCATAAACAACCAACAATCGGTTCAGTAACTCAACCGAAAATAATTGTTCCTGTTCTTTAATTAAACGCGTTAATTTATCAATGCTGCAACCACTGGCGTTAAACTGCGCTTCATCTACTTTAAAAATTAACAAGCGGTTCATGTACAATTCAAACGAGGCTTGCAGTTTCTTTTCGTGTGCGGTCCAGTTGCTTACAAAATTTCCGCAATTGGTTTCTAACGCTTCCTGTTGCGAAGGACTTAGTGCTTTTGAGGTAACAAATATCCAAATGCGGTGACTCATGCTATTAAATTTTAGGATTTTTACCGGTATAATTGTGTGGCGTTATCTTTTTCAATTCGGCCTTAACTTCTTTGCTCACTTTTAATTTTTCGATGAACGCGTGCAGCGATGCTTTATTGATCACCGAATTAGTGCGCGTAAGATCTTTCAACGCTTCGTAAGGTTTTGGATATCCCTCGCGACGAAGAATGGTTTGAATGGCTTCCGCCGCTACGGCCCAGTTCTTTTCAAGATCGTTCTTTAATGCCGCCTCGTTCAATATTAATTTATCTAAACCCTTTAAAATACTTTTAAGAGCTATCAATGTATGTCCCAATGGCACGCCTAAATTACGGAGCACGGTGCTGTCGGTAAGGTCGCGCTGTAAACGCGATACGGGTAATTTAGCCGATAGATGTTCCAATAAAGCATTAGCCATTCCAAAATTACCTTCGGCATTCTCAAAATCAATAGGGTTTACTTTGTGCGGCATGGCCGATGAGCCTACTTCGCCGGCTTTCAGTTTTTGCTTAAAATAATCCATGCTGATGTAGGTCCATATATCGCGGCACAGATCATTTAAAATGGTATTTATTCTTTTGCAGGCATCGCAATACGCCGCTAAATTATCGTAGTGTTCAATTTGTGTGGTGAATTGTGAGCGGCTCAATCCTAAATTCTTATTCACAAAATTATCGGCAAAGTCCATCCAGTTCAATTTTGGATAAGCCACATAATGCGCGTTAAAATTACCGGTAGCACCACCAAATTTTGCCGAATATGGTACAGCGTTCAATTGCGCCATTTGTTTTTGAAGGCGTTCCACAAACACCATTATTTCCTTTCCTAAACGTGTAGGCGATGCGGGCTGTCCGTGTGTCCGGGCCAACAAACTAATATTTTCCCAGGCTTTGGCCTGTGTTTTTAATTTTTTTACAACCGCGTTCAATTGTGGTAATAGAATGTTTGTGGTAGCGTCTTTTAACGATAAAGGAACAGCGGTGTTATTTATATCTTGTGAGGTTAAACCAAAGTGAACAAATTCCAATTGCTTTTTTAATCCCGTTCTTTCTAACGCCTCTTTTACAAAATACTCTACGGCTTTTACGTCGTGGTTGGTGATCTTTTCGGTATCTTTTATTTTTTGAGCGTTCGCTAAAGTAAAATTCTTATATACTTTACGCAATTCGGTCTTTTGTTTATCGTTTAATTTTGGAAGTTGCGGCAGGTTAAGGTCGCTTAACGCGATAAAATATTCTATCTCTATTTGAACGCGGTATTTTATTAAGCCAAATTCAGAAAAATAGGGCGCTAATTCTTCGGTGGCTTTGCGATACCTTCCGTCAATGGGTGATACTGCTGTAAGAGCTGATAATTCCATAGTAAATAGCAAAGAACAAAGATACTGTTTTTTTGGGTTTTAAGCGTCAAATTTCTCACCCAAATGTGTAGCATTTCCAAAAAAATCTTACATTGTATTTAAAATACCGGTGAAAAAACTACTATTTTCAGTAATATGTCTTGCTACCTGTCTGTTTTTAAAGGCACAAAACGATTCTTTGCCTTACGTACTGGCACTAGGCGTGGCGCAGGATGGCGGTTATCCGCACATTGCCTGTAAAAAAGGTTGCTGTACCAACGCGTTTAATGACCCCGCGCTTAAAAAAAATGTGGTTTCGCTGGCGTTGGTCGACCCCAAAGAAAAAAAATGGTGGCTCTTTGAAGCAACACCCGATATTACGCTACAACTGGAATTATTTAAAAAGCTGACAGCCGAAAAATATAATTACTTACCGGCAGGAATTTTTTTGACGCACGCGCATATTGGCCATTATGCGGGGTTAATGTATCTGGGCCGCGAAGCCATGAATGCTAAAGAGGTGCCCGTTTATGCCTTGCCACGAATGGCCGACTTCATTAAAAGCAATGGTCCCTGGAGCCAACTGGTATTCCTTAAAAATATTTTATTGATCAACTTAAAAACCGATAGCGCCGTTCAACTAAGTAAAAATATTAAGGTGATGAATTTTCAGGTGCCACACCGCGATGAGTTTTCCGAAACAGCCGGCTTTAAGATCGTGACCACTAAAAAAAGTTATTTGTTCATTCCTGATATTGATAAATGGGAAAAATGGAATAAGGCCATTCTTGAAGAAGTAAAAAAAGTAGATGTGGCGCTTTTAGACGCTACTTTTTTTGAAGCCAACGAAATTGCCAACCGTAATGTAAAAGAGGTGCCTCACCCCTTTGTAAGCGAAACAATGGAATTGTTCAAAACTGAGCCTGAAAGTGTAAAAAAGAAAATATTTTTTATTCATTTTAACCATACAAATCCTTTACTTTGGGATGAAGGGAAACGGAAAGAAGTAACGGGAAAAGGATTTAATGTTGTTGTAGAAAAAGATAAACTATAAACCACAGGCTATAAACTATAGACCATAAACTATAAACTTTATCATGATTAAAGAGACCATCGAACGTTTAGAATATTTATGCGACACCATTCCCGCATTATTAAAAGCTATTCCCGAAAAAGATTTTGCCAATAAACCTGCTCCCGGAAAGTGGAGCAAAAAAGAAACGCTCGGGCATTTAATAGATAGCGCTACCAACAACCATCAGCGCTTTATCAGGAGTCAGTTCGAAATTGAACCGGTTATTTTTTACGATCAAAATAACTGGAACTTATATAGCCACTATAATAAACTGGACAGCGCGCACCTTATTGCTTTCTGGACCATTTACAATCGCCACTTACTCGAGATCATTAAACGGGTTCCTGAACATAATTTAAGTATGACCAGCATTTCGCACGATAACGAACGGGTTACGCTGGGTTTCTTAATTGAAGATTATCTCAAACACATGGAGCACCATTTACATCAGATAGTGAATTATTAGTTTATGGTCTATAGTTTATAGTCTATAGGATGTTAACTATAAACTATAGACTATAGACTATAAACTATAGACTATCAACTATAAACTTGCCCCACTCCCCGCCTTCCGCTATTTTTTTGATGTAGTTGTTGCGAGTTATCAGGAATTTTTTCATGTAAGCATCTAAAAATAATTTCTCGGCCATTGTTCCTAAAATTCCCAGAGGGGCTTTCATGTCAAAGATATCTGTCATCACCGTTTGTCCCTTCTCTTCCTTAAAGATATGTTCGTGATAAATTTTTTTGAAAGCGCCTTCTGCATTTCATCCACAAAATACGTTGGCTTTTGGTATTTGCAAATAAGCGTGGTAAGCTGCTGCGTGATCCCAAAATGTTTTGCTTGCCAGGTCACCGTATCATTTAGTTTCATAATGCCTTTGGTAACACCCGCTATCGCTTTTTCGCCGGTATGAGACGTGCTATTGGTATGAAGATCCACCCATAAGGATAACAGGAAGCATCTTTCGGCAGGGGCGTTAATGGTTGTAACAAGTTTTATTACAGACATGTTATTTTTTCTTTTTATTAATTAATTCCTGCCAGCATAGCGCCTTCACCTTTCCCTCAATGGTTCTGGCGGTGGTTCCGCCATAATAAATGTAACTTTTCGTTTTATTTTTGTGAAGCTTATCGTAATACATAAGATTTTTTACATCCTCGGTGTTCAGTGTTTCGCCGCTTTTAAACTCAATGGCGCTGATCTCGCTGCTTTTGTCTATCACCAGATCAATTTCGTGTCCTGTTTTATCGCGCCAATAAAATAAATTTTCGCGCGTGTTTAAATTATACCGTTCCTTCAATTTTTCTATGATCATGAGGTTTTCAAACAAAGGTCCTCTTAGCGGACTGTACAGTAATTTATCGGCATCGTATATCTCGTTAAGATAACAAGCCAAACCCGTATCACAAAAATACAATTTGGGTGCCTTAACAATGCGTTTATTTAAATTATTATAATGCGGTTGCAATAAGTAAACAACATAACTGCTTTGTAAAACACTCATCCACGCGGTGGCGGTTTTATGATCAATGCCGCAGGCGTTGCCAATTTCATTCGTGTTTACCATATTTCCTACGCGGGCCGCGCATAATTTAATGAACTTCGAAAAAACCAATAGGTTGCCAATATTTTTCAATTGCCTTACATCCCTCTCTATGTAAGTGCTGATATAGTTCTCGTACCAGTCGCTCGGATTCAGTCTTTTCTGTATTATTTCGGGATAAAATCCCTGATAAATGTGTTTTTTATGATCTGCCTTTAGCAAAGCATGTTTCTGTAATTCCTGTAACGACAGGGGCAGTAAATGCAAATAGCCCACCCTTCCCGCCAAACTCTGGGTAATATTTTCCTGCAACAAAAAATTATTGCTCCCAGTTAAAATAAATTGCCCCGCGGTATTTTTATTATCTACAATTTCCTGGAGGTACGAAAATAATTCGGGTAAGCGTTGTACTTCATCCAATATGGCGCCCTTCTTAAATTCTTTTAAAAACCCATTTGGATCGGCCTGTGCAAAGTTGCGGCTTTCTACATTTTCTAACGAAACATAGGGCTTATCCGGAAAAACATTTTTTACCAAAGTGGTTTTACCCGATTGGCGCGGACCGGTAACGGCCAC
>JBGASH010000157.1:0-8051 GCA_044229775.1 Bacteroidia bacterium | reverse complement strand
TTACGTTTGGTACCATTGGTGTGCAAACTGTTTCATTTACAGTCAGTAATTCATCAGGAACATCCACTTCCACTCAAACTATTACAGTTCGTGATGGTATTCCTAATATTGGGTATGCAAAGATTGAAAGCTTTGAGGCGGGTGTTATGCCTCAATACTGGACTGCCGTTAGTGATGGCGGTGTTACCTGGGCACCTTATTCACCAAGCGCAGCAACAGGACTTTGGTCGATGTACATGCATAATTTTAACCTTAATTCGAATGGATCGGTTGATTATTTGGAAAGCCCTTCCTATAATTTTGGTTCCGATCCTAATTCTAAATTCTGGTTCAAATATGCCTACGCTAAAAAAGATGCGGCAAACGCGGATATCTTTAAAGTACAAGTGAGTGACGATTGTGGCGGAACATGGGTTGACATGTGGTCTCCTTCCAACACAATTCTATCAACAGGCTCTGGCGGGATCAACGGCTCAGAGTTTTTCCCTATTCCAAGCGAATTTAAAACTTATACACTAACAAGTTATCCGGGTTTTGCACCGTATAAAGCCAAGAACAATGTGAGAATTCGTTTCATGTTTCAGGAAGATGCTGCTTCCGGTTTCGGAAACAATTTTTATTTGGATGATATAACCTATATTGATTCAACGGTTGAAATAAACGATATCGGTGTAAAAGAGCTTTCTTCGTATATCAACTTTGGTTTATATCCTAACCCAACAAACGGCAGCGCTACTATTGAATTTACCTTAAGTGAAAATTCAACTGTAGCTTATCATGTTTGCGATGTTACCGGAAGAATGGTAGAAGCCGAAAAACAATTTGAGTTTGAACCTGGCACACACGCTGTGATCGTTAATCAAAATCAAAAGTTGAAAAGCGGAATTTACTTCGTGAATTTTGATGTAAATAAACAACGGATCTCCCGAAAATTAATAATTGAATAGCGCTTTTCGGTTCTGTTATCTTTGTTGCATTGATAATTTAAACTTTTATGAAAATTTCCTATAACTGGCTCAAAACCCTTATAAATATTGATTTGCCCGCTGCCGAAGTTGCGGCATTACTTACCGCGGGCGGACTCGAAGTAGAGGGTACAGAAGTTTTTGAATCGGTAAAAGGCGGGCTTAAAGGCGTGGTAACAGGCGAAGTGGTTGAAAAAGAAAAACACCCCGATGCCGATCGGTTAAGTTTAACCAAAGTAAATATTGGAACAGATAATTTATTGTCGATCGTATGCGGCGCCCCAAATGTTGCAGCCGGTCAAAAAGTATTAGTGGCCACCGTTGGTTCAACCTTATATCCTACAGAAGGCGATCCTATCGAAATAAAAAAATCGAAAATTCGGGGAGCAGTAAGTGAAGGCATGATCTGTGCCGAAGATGAAATTGGCATCGGAAAAAGTCATGACGGCATTTTGGTTTTACCTAACGACACAAAAGTAGGCATCAACGCCGCCGATCATTTTAAATTAGAAAGTGATATTGTTTTTGAAATTGGATTAACTCCCAACCGAAGCGATGCCGCTTCACATCTTGGAGTTGCACGTGATCTTGTAGCAATCTTAAAAAGCAAAAATGCTGATAATAAGGTCGCGCTCCATTTATCAGGAATAAATCAAATTCCTGCCGCATCCCATTTAAATACAATCGAAGTTAAGATCGAGAATACCGACGGCTGTAAACGTTATAGCGGCGTAGTTATTACCGGACTTAAAATAAAGGAATCGCCAACATGGCTTCAAAATAAATTAAAGGCTATTGGCTTAAAGCCCATTAATAACGTTGTAGATATTACCAATTTTGTTTTACACGAATTAGGACAACCATTACATGCTTTTGATCTAGAAAAAATAAAGGGTAATAAAATAATTGTAAAGACCTGTCCCGAAAACACCGTGTTCAAAACATTAGATGGTGTTGATAGGAAACTAAACGCCAACGATCTGATGATATGCAACGCGATTGAACCCATGTGCATTGCCGGAATTTTTGGCGGATTGGAAAGTGGCGTTTCTCAAAACACTAATGCTATTTTTTTGGAAAGCGCGTATTTTGACAGCGATTTTATTAGAAGAAGTAGTAAATTTCACGGTTTAAAAACCGATGCTTCCTTCCGTTTTGAAAGAGGAACCGATCCTGAAATAACCATGATCGCGTTACAACGTGCCACTACTTTGATCTTAGAATTATGCGGCGGCAACGTTAGCATGGAACCGGTTGACATTTACCCCGAAAAACTTGAGCCTTACAAAGTGGCTTTCTCGTTCAATAATTGCCAGGACCTGATCGGAAAAAATATTGAGCGCAACGTTATTAAAACCATTATCGAAAATCTTGGGATCGAGATCACATCCGAAGGAAGCGACGGCTTACTAATGAATGTACCGCGTTATAAAACAGATGTTACCCGCGAGGCCGATGTGATTGAAGAAGTGATGCGTATTTACGGGTACAATAATGTAGAAAGCAGCAGCCATTTTAATTTTAGTATTCAAAAAAGTAATAGTTCATCTGCATATCGACTCGAAAATACCGTTTCGGCTGTTCTAATTTCCAATGGCTTTAACGAGATCATGTCGTTATCATTAAGCAAAGAGAGTTTATACTCCAATAAAGAAAACTTAGTTAATGTTCTTAATCCTTTAAGTCAGGACTTAAACGTTTTAAGAGGCAATATGCTTTATAGCGGATTAGAGACCATTAATTATAATACCAATCACAAAAACACCGATCTTAAATTCTTTGAATTCGGAAAAACATATTCGAAGATCGAAACGGGCGAATTTAAATACGCGGAAAAAAATCATTTGAGTTTATTTGTTAGCGGTAAAAAATTCAAAGAAAATCCTTATTCAAAAACAACTGAAATAGACTTTGCATATTTAAAAGCCTGCGTAGATTCGGTCTTAAGCTGTTTGGGAATTAATTCGTATGCGGTTAACGAAGCTCATTCTCAAATTTTTTCATATGGTTTAACCTATACGGTTAAAAATAAACCGTTGGTTGAATTTGGCGCTGTGGCAAAAAACGAATTAAAGAAATTTGATCTTAACCATACAGTATTCTATGCCGATTTTGATTCTGAATTATTATCAACACTTGCCTCTAAAGTAAAAACGGAATATACCGAGATCCCTAAATTTCCGGCAGTGCGCCGCGATCTTGCCATGTTACTTGACAAGAATATTAAATACAAACAAATTGAAGACCTTGCCTTTTTAGCCGAACGGAAATATTTGAAAGAAGTGAATTTGTTCGATATTTATGAGGGCGATAAAATCGGTGCAGGAAAAAAATCGTATGCTGTAAGTTTCACGCTTTTAAACGAAGAAAGCACGCTTAACGATAAGCAGATCGAAACTATCATGCAAAAACTTATTAGCACCTATAAAGAAAAACTTGGTGCCGAGTTAAGATAGTTTTAGAATAAGGCGGTTAATCCAAAGTGAATTTTACCGGTCCTGAAATCGAATGGATTTCCAAACTGACTTCCAATTGCATAATTCAAGGAAAAGATACCTGCTTTGGTATCAAAATTGATACCTGCTCCAACACTATACGGCGTATCCTTAACATAAGTAGTGCCGCTGTTGTTCTCGTACCAGGCCCCCTCGGCAAATAATAAAATATTTGAATTTTGCCCAAACAAAAAACGGTATTCAATTGTTGGGATCACATAAGATGAAGCATAAATACTTTCCTCGTCAAAACCTCTTAAGGTCTTTAACCCTCCTATTCTGAATAATTCGTTTTTGAACAAAGTAGAATTCCCAAAAACCGTGGCGTACTGCGTTGCTAAACGTAATACATTATGGCCCTTTAACCGAATATATACATTAACATCACCTTCACTCTGGTATTGAACAGATCTTAAAATAACATTATTATACGCAGCGTCATTGATCTTCGAATTCTTTTTTATGGTTTTATTACCGGCTTGAGAATTAATGTTAACTGCAACTCCACTGTGCGGATTGAAACGGTAATCAAGTCTTTCAAAATTTAATCCTAATCCATACGATTGTGTGGTCACATCAGCATAGTCGGGCAATACTGTAATAAACGCCAAACCCGAAGTGGATAAGATATTTGCGTTACGTTGTTTGTAGTATACTTTTAAATTACTTAGTCCGTTAAAGTAATACTGCAAGCCAAGATTATTGTTCACATCAATGAATGAGGAATCTCTTTTGTAGATCTTTATAGCGTAATCAGTTCCGAGTGGGGTGCCGAATAAATAAGGATAAATGATACGCCCTTTAAAATCTTGTGTTTGTGTTTGCAATCGGCGCCAGTTAAGATCAAAGGTTTCGCCGCTATGAAAAATATTATTAATGAGTTTTACTTTTACGTCGCCGGTAAAAATGGTTTTGCCCGTAT
This sequence comes from Bacteroidia bacterium, assembly GCA_044229775.1. GTDB lineage: Bacteria > Bacteroidota > Bacteroidia > B-17B0 > Aurantibacillaceae > JAHEYG01. The sequence continues at coordinate 3,669 of JBGASH010000157.1, read as the reverse complement.
TATCGGGTAAAATACCAATGATGCCATCAAATTGCGAAGCATTCTTTTTATTTAGGAACAGGTACAATTTATTTTGTTTATCGGTAGGCTTAAAAAGCGGCGCCCTTGTTTCGGTAATGAACGAGAGTTGTTTTATTTTTTTGGAAATCCCCATAAATGCTGTTTGATTATAAGGCATAAGCGGTTTAACCCCCAAATACCTGTATAAAAAAGTAGAATTGATCTTAGCATCGCCCTGTAGAAGGATGCTGTCGATCCTGAACAATTTATTTTTTGTCACATTTAAAACCGCTGAAATAGCATTATCATTTACCACAACGCTATCGAGTTTAAGAGAGGCGAAAGGATAGCCGTTATTTTCGTAATAGGAAATAGTTTTCTCGATCAATTTGGCAACGCTTATATAATTAAACGTTTTATTAGTGTACAGTTTTTCGTAGTAACCCAACCCCGACATAACCTCCATATCAACATTGCCTTTTTTTAAGGCCACCCATTTGTATTTTTTTCCTATACTTAAATAATAGGTACGATCCAGCGAATCGTGTTTAACCGAATCGATACCGGCCAGCAAATAGCCTTTAAAATTTAGTGTAGTAATTACAGCATTAACCTCCTTATCGGCATCTTGCCGATGGTTACTTTCTTTGTTACATCATAAAAACCGGCTGATGGTCGTTATTAACCATTTTTTACCCCCTATAAACCTGAGCAAAAAGGGTGGTTTTTGTAGGAATAAAACCAGGAAGCATATTTGGTTAAAAAGTGCATTAATCCTTAATTTACTAATTAACTTATTTCCCGTAAAAATTATTATCTTTAATAAAATTTTAGGATGAAAAAACATTTACTTCTTGCAATAATAGCGGTTTATTCGGTCTTTTTAACAGCCCAGAGCCCAATTGTTATAACCAGCACTTTTATGCCCAGCAATGGCGATACTGCGCGTTATTCAAATGCCAGCTTAACGTCGCTTGGTAATTACACTATTACCGGTGCCAATTACCAGTGGAATTTCTCATCGTGTATGGACAGGTCAGGGTTTACCAATTTACCTCACCCTATTCACGCCCCCTATCAAATTCTTTAGAACCAGTTTTATGGTGAAAAGATCTCTGATAGCATTGGGGTTGGAACATTTAAATTCACCAACATTTATAATTATTACAAAAAAAACGGAAGCACCTCCTTTAATACTGAAGGTTTAGGAATTACATATTCTGGCATTCCGTTACCATCATTTATAGTAATCAGGATGAATTATATTTTTTCCCACTTAATTATTTAGACAGAGATTCATCTACTTTCAAATTCGCAACTCTGGCAAGTACTGTTTTACCACAATATGTAAAAACGGGTTACAGGATCACGCAGGTTGATGGCTGGGGAACTATAACTACACCATTTGGAACAAAGCCATGTTTAAGATTGGTAACTACACAGTATTCTGTGGATAGCATTAATATTACCATTGCCAGTATTCCGTTTAAGTTCGGTTATAATAATTATCAAAGAAGTTACCAATGGTTAACCTATGGCGAAAAAGTACCATACATGGAGGTTTCAGGAACTTTAATTGGCACTATTTTTACACCTACATCGGCCAGATTTCGTGATATTGCGCGTGTAGGAATTCACGAGTATGAAAACAAGATCCAATATTCTGTTTTTCCTAATCCGGTTACCAATAATTTAATAGTTCAAATTCCTCAAACCGATAATATTAAATTAGAAGTTTACACTCTCGATGGAAAATTGGTTATATCGAAAGAACTTATTAATAACGAAAGCAACAATACGCATAGCATAAATGTATCTTCGTTAAACACAGGAATTTATATTGGGAAGTTATATAATGAAAAGGCTGTTGAAAATTTTAAGTTTAACAAGCAATAAGATTTTCTGAATAAGATTATTTCCATTATTTTTACTAACTAAACACACAAAATTATGTCGCACCACGAAGAGAATCACAACACAGGCCCAAAGCCGGTAGCATTTACCGCCCCAATGATCTTAGGAGCCGTAACAATTTTCATTATTTTATTATTCGTTAGCTTGGGAAATCCAAGTCATTGCGAATGTAACGAAGGCTGCTCGAAAGAATGCATGGAAGCATGTGAAAAGGGCGACCACAGCAAACATCCTTCTGGTGAAGCAAAAGCTGGTGAAACTTCTAACGAAGCTAAACCTGCTGAAGAAAGTGCACATCATTAAAATTTTAATTTTTTTAGTTAACCCTGGTCCCGTTTTTCGGGGTCAGGGTTTTCACATTCTAACGGTTCCACTACGGTTCAATGCCTGAAACAATTCACATATATACTGATGGAGCCGCAAGTGGAAACCCGGGGCCTGGCGGTTTTGGGGCTGTAATGCTTTATAAGAATCACCGTAAAGAAATTTCCGAAGGCTACAAATTAACCACCAACAACCGCATGGAACTACTGGCGGTTATTGTAGCGCTTGAAATGATAAAAAAAGATCACGCCAATGTTATCGTTTATTCCGATTCTAAATACGTTGTGGATGCCATCAACAAAAAATGGCTGGATACCTGGGAAAAAACAGGTTTTAAGAAAAAAGCGAATGTGGATCTTTGGAAGCGGTTCTTACATATAAAACACAAACATCACATAAAATTTGTTTGGGTAAAAGGTCACGCTTCCAATGTGGAGAACAATCGCTGTGATGAATTAGCTGTTGCTGCTTATAAAACCGGTAATTTATTAATTGATGAAGGATACGAGAATCGTACCGAAGAAGATTCGCTCTTTTAAAAATAAGAACCCAAAACGTGCATTAATTTATCTATTTGGCTTCCCCAAAGCAAACGCGCTGATTCCTGCTCACCTCTGTCATTTGCAAAATCGGTTATCATTAACGAAATGTCGTTCGTTAATTCATCTCTCTGGATCCTAAACTCAAAATAACTACCATCCGTTTTATCCACCCATTGGTAACGCACCAATTGTTCCTCAACGGTTTTTAGCAATCTGGCTTGTTGAAGCTGGCCATCCCAAATAAAAGTATAAATGCCGTTGCGGATATTTACATCATCACAAAACCACTCCGACAAACCACTTGGCGATGTTAGAAAATCATACAAAAGTTCAGCCGAAGTGCGCATTACAAATTCCAACTCAAATTTTCCAGGAGGTTCTTTTTCGGGTTTGATCGAATATGAGTCGGTTCTTTTGAGAGGACTTGAAAGTATAGACGGCCTAACGCTGTCTTTAATTGTAGCCGCAAAATTATCTTTTGCTTTTACTATCGTTTTTTTAGAGGGCTCTATAGTTGGTTTATATTCAGGAATGGTTCCCGAGTTTTTCTTTGATAGAAGAGAGGAATAACTACCCTTGTAATGGGGCTTATCCGATAACTTATTTTCTTTAGTCGTGTTCTTTTGGGTTGGCAAAGGCCTTAACTGCTTAGTAGCAGCTTTAAGCGACTTTCCATCGGAGGTTTTTTTGACTTTAACTGGTTTTACTTTTGCTTTTTTGGGCTGTGACTTAACTTTTGACTTAACCTTTTTCGCGGGCTTTGATTTTGAGGACTTTTTGGGTGCGGTCTTTTTGGAGGCGTTTTTTTTCACAACCTTCTTTTTACCTTTTTTACTTGACGAAACTTTGTTTTTTTTCGACATAACCCCGAAATTTTCATGAAATATAT
>JBGASH010000156.1:0-7453 GCA_044229775.1 Bacteroidia bacterium | reverse complement strand
AAAGTATAATCCGAGGATATTGAAGTAATGAGCAAAAAACCAAGATAATATTTTAAATAGGAATACTCATTTGGTAAATTAAACTTAAAAGCTTTATACCATATCAATAAATACCCAATTATAACTAATATACCATACATTGCGTACAATCCTATCAACCCAACATCAACCATGTATAAACCTTGCTTCTTTTCAAGATACTCAACCTCCCTACCATATTTCCCAACGGCAAATCTTGGTGCGCCATTTCCAAATATCTTATTACTCAAGGTTGGCGAAAAATCATTCAAGTAATAAAACCCAGATTGGATCCTAATGTAATCCTTGCCCAGCTCTGAGTCTCTTTCCATATCCGACTTGATACCCCTAATAATTGCATTATCCGTGGAGGATACGTAAAAAACAATAAAAACACTTACTAAAATTAATGCTAGTTTGGATAGCAACCCGTATTGCCTCATAAAGTGAATTATATAGATAATGGCCAATCCGGCTATTAGCTGTCTTGTAACTTGCATTACTGTGATTATTACTCCGGCCACTATCAAAATTATCCACTTCCAACGTTTGTCCTCGCTCCTATTTAATTTACTTAATGCCAAAAAAACTGTCATAAAAAAAACTCCCCCTCCCGGAAAAATAATTCTTGTTATTCCGCGACCCTCTCCAAACTCTTCATTCCACCCAAAATAAACCGTACTGCTATTAAAGAACTGGAATAGGTAAAGAACGATATATAAAACTCCGTAGAATACAACAATCTTTTCAATCTCGTGTATTTTGATGTCTTGATGGTTTAAATAGAAGAAAAAGGACCATGTAATAAACGGGAGAATTGCGATTACAGAATCAAAAATAGTTTGCTCCCAAGTAAAGTAATTTACCGGTATCGAAAGTAAAACAGCAAAAATAATAATAGCAACTGGTAAATTGAAGCCAATATTTTGCATTCTGATTTTTGGGATGGAAGCCAAAAAAAGAAAGAAGAAAAGGGCGAGTTGCAAATATTTAAATGTATCATTGTTACAAAACTTTGCATCATAAAATCTTATGGAAAAAAGAATAACAACATGTAATAAAATAATATTAAACTTCCTTTGCATTAAGATAACTTAATACAGGTTTTTTTAATGTAACTATTAAGACAATTAAGACTGCCAAAACAGAAGTCAACTTTAATGGGTAGTTTAAATTATGAATCAAGTAAAAAGAACTCGCAAATAAAACTAAAGCTATCGTCCAGCTTACTAAAGCCATATCAATTTTTATTTCGATACTCTTGATGAACACATGCCATAGAAACAACTCGAATAAAACAAATGAAATTAAATAAGCGTAAGATATTCCTAGTGCTCCATAATAACTCCCAATATATAGCATTGGTGTTGCAATAATTGAATTGACGATCGAACTTTTGAAAATTAAAGTTTGTTTATCAGCAGCGCCCCACACAGTGCCAATAAAGCTATTAACACCCATTAGAAGAACATACCATAATTGCAGTTGGCAAGCTTCGACTGCAGGCAAATATTTTTCGGAAAACAGAAACAGTACTACTTCCTTTGCATAAATCGTAACGACAAAACAAGCAAAAGCCGAAGGAATAATAATAAATTTGAATCCTTTAGTGATCATTCTTTTAAATCGTTGTTGATCATTAGTCCATAAAACTGCTATGTTCGGAAATATGGCTGAAAGAGCGAATCCTATGATCATATTTATTGGCCCTGTCATTTTCTGCGAAAGATTAAAAAAACCAATTTCTTCCTTAGTGGAATTCAAGTCAAGAAAATTATTGGATAAATAAAGTATCGGCAAAATTATTATTACCTGTACGAAATAAGGCCAACTTTCAGATAAAAGATTCTTTGAAGAATTAACAAACGGTTTTGGACTTCCTATTAAGTAACCTTTGTGCTTTAGAATAAAATAAACTCCGATTGTCTTTATTAATCCCCATACAAACTGCGCTGATATAAGCAAATTTAAGGTTATCAAATTTATAGGAGTCAAAAAAACGAATGCAGCCCATCCGATATTAAAGATCAAATTAACGAGCGACGGCATAAACATATTTTGTCTTCCGAAAAAAACACTTTCGAAAAGGTTAGAAAAACAACTCGCTATTGAAAATAAAAAAAGTATGATCAAATAATATGATGAAAGATCTCCGAATATTGAATTATATACCATGTATACCAACATGATGAGCATAACTGCAATAATCCTTAGCTTAAGGCCATTAACAATTAAATCGTTTACTTCTTCAAAATCTCGTGATATCTTTCTTATTACTATGTAACGTAACCCTAAATCGCCAATAATGGTGATTAACTGTGCCTGCGCAAAAACAAATGTATAAGCCCCATACTCCTCAGGTATAAACACCTTAGAAATCTTCACAATTGTTACCAATGAGATAAGTTGTGATAAAACGCTACTTATAGTTAAGTAAGAAAAGTTCTTAACTACCCTGTTACCCTTAATGATACCAATAAGTCCCTGAATCGAATGGCTCATCGCACTTCTTTATTAAGAAATTCTAAGAATTTTGCCTTTGCAATATCTTCTTTTGAATTTCGGCTTTGAATTCTTCTTTTTAATCCTAGCGCCTTTTTTTTAACGAAATGGGAAAGTGTATATTGTGCCTCAATTAAATTTCCCTTATGTCTATTTGTGTTTCTGAGAACATTTTGCAACCTGTAAACAAATTGATTAAGCCACCTTCCAAATATAATCTTTTGCTTAAATCAACATCTTCCGCCTCTCCCCAATGAAGATTTTCGTTATACATAACCTTGCGAAGCAGTCTTGTTTTTGCAATAAGCAACCCGCCATCTACATAAACTGAGCTTGTCCAACTTCCATACTTTAGCAATTTCCCTTTTGCATCTTTGTCGGCAAATTGTCCATCAAACTCCAACCAATCCTGGAGTCGTAAACTTGAATCAGATTCGGCAAGTATTTGCGGACACAGAATTTCGAACTGGTTTCCATACTTCAAAATTTTTTCATACCAATCTTCAGAAAACGAAATTCTATCATGCATTATCACAATATTTTCATATTTGGCCGCTTGGATTATTTTATTTTTCTTTTTTGTAATAGGCACTCGGGTGTCTAAATACAATTCTTGATCATCAAGAATTAAAACATTTCTGTCTAATTCCGAATTGTCATATGGACTTGGTCCACAAATTACTATTTGATAATTTTTTATATTAAATCCGATGATTTGCTTTACTATTCTCAGCACTCTTTCATTTTTTTTTCCATCACTTACGATTCCGAATGTCCAGCTTTCAATAGTATCATTCTCCGCCTCTCTATTTGCTTTCTTTCTGTAAAATAGAGAACACTCATTTTCATTTTGTTCTTTTTGGTCTAAAACATATCTATTTCCGGTGGATAAGGAAAATTCGTGCATGAAAAACGATAGAGGGCGATAAATTCCATCGTTCACAAAAGTATCACCGTTAACGAAATAATCAATTTGCAAAATACCATTTACCTTTAACAAATCATCAAGCCGCTTTATTACTTCCCTGCAATACTCAGTAACTTCAAACACTCCTTTTGTGAAAATTTTATCAAAATGTACTTTTGATAACTGATGATTTATAAAAAAAGGCTCGCAAGGATGGAAATCCTTTTCGCTAAGCGAAAGCTCATTGTAATTTTTATCTCGGGAATTTAGTACTCTTAAGCTCTGCATTTAAGCCCGCTGATTTAACTCGGGTAATTTTTGATCTTAACATCAGTTTTCAATTTAATCGAAACTAACGTTATACTTCAAATTCCCCCAATACCATTGCACAGCTTCCTTCAAACCTTTCTCCAAGGTATGGGTTGGTACATAGTTCAAAATTGTTTTTGCCTTTTCTATTGAGGCTAATGAGTGAGGAATATCGCCGGAGCGCTCGGGGCCATAGTTTATTTTGAGCTCGGCAATTTTTGCGTCGTAAACGCTTAAGTATTTTTTGAGTAGTTCACAGAGCATGTTTAAATCGGCGCGTTCGCCTACTGCGGTATTGAACACTTCTCCTTTGGCTTTTGTATTAGTAGAAGTAGCCGCCAAATGATTCATCTGTATCACATTATCAATGTAGGTAAAGTCACGGCTGTTAGTGCCGTCGCCATTAATAGTAGGGCTTTGGTGCGCCATCAATTGCATGGTAAATTTTGGTATCACTGCCGCATAAGCGCCATTAGGGTCTTGCCGTCTTCCGTACACATTAAAATATCTTAGTCCAATACAATCCAAACCATAATTCAAACCAAACACATGGGCGTATAATTCGTTCACATATTTGGTAACCGCGTAAGGGCTTAAAGGCTTTCCAATAACATCTTCCACCTTCGGTAAAGAGGCAGAGTCTCCATACGTGCTGCTGCTTGCGGCATATACCAAACGCTTCACTTTGGCATCACGCGCCGCTACCAGCACATTTAAAAATCCCCCCACATTAACCGCGTTAGAAGTGATGGGATCATTAATACTTCGCGGCACCGAACCCAAAGCAGCCTGCTGCAAAACAATTTGTACTCCACTCATTGCTTTTTCGCAATCTTGCAAATGACGGATATCGCCTTCAATTAATTTAAAGTTTTTGTTCTTAAGAAATTCTTCAATGTTTATTCTCCTGCCTGTACTAAAATTATCTAAGCAAACCACTTCGTTGTTATTAGCCAATAGATCTTCGCATAAGTTAGATCCAATAAAGCCTGCACCGCCGGTAACCAGAACTTTACTGTTTGATATTTTAGGATATGCCATCGCTACTTCAATACCTGAATCCACCCCCTCTCCTTTGGAGAGGGCTGGGGTGAGGCCACTTCGTTGTTATTAGCCAATAGATCTTCGCATAAGTTAGAACCTATAAATCCTGCTCCTCCGGTGACCAGAACTTTTGTGTTATTTATTTTCGTGTAAGACATTTATAAAGTACGGCCTAAAACAACTATTTCCTCCTTCCGAAATACGAGCCTGTCCTGAGCGGAGTTGAAGGAAGGTTAATTAAATGTGAATTAGTCTTAATTATTTAATTTTGAGATACTTAGACTTGCTTGGAGTGTTCAAAGCTTCGCCTCTTCAGTCCCAATTATGCAATAAAAGAGGCCGAAATTTGCTACGCGAATATACCTAAAATTCAGCTCATTTCAGTCCGATTTTCCTGCAAAATCAAGGAGTTTAACACATTAAATTGTTGATTGTCCATTGTTACAAAATTTACCTCAAAAAACCCGAGAACCCCATATAAGTTCGGCGCCCGCAAAGATCCCTACTTACAGGCTCAATGTAAATCAGTGAAAACCCCCTATTTTACTAGGGGGAAACGCCTACTTACTAACTCACACCCTGCCCCTCTCTCAAGAGAGAGGGGAGTTTGATTCAGTGAAAAAAGTGCCTTCCCTCTCTATTCATAAAGAGCGAGAGCCTGTCCTGAGCTTAGCCGAAGGAGGGTGAGTCCTGAGCGCAAAACCCTATGAGGCCCGGGTGTTATTTTTAAAAATTTGATTTTGGAACCGAATGTAAACCCCTCTCTATTCATAGAGAGGGGAATGAATTTCATCTGCTAGCAGATGAAAGAAAGGGGTGAGTCCTGTAACCCGGCAAATAATAGATCAGCAACACCGAATAATAAAACAGTCCGGTTCCTGAGCTTGTCGAAGGACAAAATTCCTTACTTTTGAATTCACAACATGGCCAAAAACACAAAATTCATAGCATTGACCTGGTTACTAGTTTGGCTTCCTTTTATTACCATTTTTACTTTGGTGACCATGATCGCTTACGAAGTTTTTGGTGATCTGCCAAGTGTTGAAGAATTACAGAATCCGAGGAGTAATCTGGCCACCGTTATATACAGCAGCGACAGTAAAGTTCTGGGAAAATATTACAATGAGAATCGCGTTAACGTTAGCTTCAAAGACCTTGACCCCGACCTCGCCAATGCCTTGATAGCAACGGAAGACGCGCGTTTTTACGAACACAGCGGTGTGGATGTGAAAGCATTATTCAGAGCCGCATCGGGTGCATTTACCGGCGGATCAAAAGGCGGTGGAAGTACCATCACTCAGCAATTAGCAAAGATGATGTTCCCTCGCGAAAAATTAAGTAAGGTGGAATTAGTAACGCGAAAAATAAAAGAGTGGATCATTGCAGCTCGTCTCGAAAAAAATTACACCAAAGAAGAGATCATGACCATGTACCTCAACAAATTCGATTTCCTGAATTTAGCGGTGGGAATAAAATCGGCAGCAAAAATTTATTTCAATAAGGATTGCGATAGTTTAGAAATTCAGGAAGCTGCCATGTTGGTGGGAATGGCCAAAAATCCTTCGCTCTTCAACCCGGTAAATCCTAAACGTGCCGAAGCTACAAAAGGGCGCAGAAATGTGGTTCTGGCCCAGATGCTAAAATACGGCTATATTAATCAGGTTCAATATGATACGCTAAGCAAAAAGCCGCTAGGCTTGGTGTTCAGACCCGAAGATCATAACGATGGTCCGGCCCCTTATTTCCGTGAATATTTGCGTGAGAATTTTTTGAAACAATGGTGCGAAACCCATATTAATCCGGAGACAAAAAAACCTTACAATATATATAAGGACGGTTTAAGAATTTACACCACCATCGATTCGCGCATGCAACAATATGCCGAAGAAGCAGTGGCCGAATACATGCACGATCTGCAAAAAGTGTTTGATAAAGAATGCAAAACAAAACGTAATGCCCCTTTTGCCTGGAACGTAAAAAAAGAAGAGATAGCCAACATCATGAAAAGCGGAATGAAACGCAGCGATCGTTATCGTTTATTACGTGGCAATGGTTTAAGTGTGGAAGAGATCGAAAAGAATTTTCACACACCGGTGAACATGACCGTTTACACCCTGAGGGGAGATGTGGACACCGTTATGACACCCTGGGACAGCATTCGTTATTACAAAAGTTTTTTACAGACAGGTTTTGTGGCTATAGTGCCGCAAACCGGTCATGTCAAGGCCTGGGTGGGTGGCATCAATCACAAGCATTTTAAATACGATCACGTAAAAGTGGGACGCCGGCAAGTGGGTTCCACCTTCAAACCATTTGTGTATGCCATGGCCATTCAGGAAGGGTACTCACCTTGTTATCAAATTCCGAATGTGCGAACGTGCATCACCGATGGTTTAGGAAAAGAATGGTGTCCGGATAATGCGGCAGGAGAAGAAAAATTTGAGAATAAAAATGTAACGCTGCGTTTTGCTTTAGCGAACTCCATCAATTACGTGAGCGCTGCTTTAATGAAACGATTTGGTCCAACCGCCGTGGTAAATTTAGCTCGACGAATGGGGATCACCGCTCCCATGGATGCCGTGCCGAGTATTTGTCTGGGAACGCCTGACATATCGGTGTTTGAGATGGTAGCCGCCAATGCCACTTTTGCCAATAAAGGAACGTATGTGCAGC
>JBGASH010000155.1:975-7455 GCA_044229775.1 Bacteroidia bacterium | reverse complement strand
AGGACCAAAACGTCACCAGTTAAATTCTAATTTTTCAAATGGCATGATTTTTCAGGTAGTATTACTTTACAGATTTAATATTAATAAATAAATTTAAACCCGGTGTGCTGGTCTAAATAAAGCATCAATAAAAACTTAAAATAACCCTTATGCAAATAATAGAAAAAGATAACAAAGCAACGATCAGGGCCTGGACCTTTTATGATTGGGCCAACTCGGTTTTTCCATTAGTAATTACCTCGGCTATATTTCCAAATTTTTACGATTACGTAACTACGCACGACGATTGTAAGAATTACATAGGCCATACGGTAAATTGTTTTGGAGGACAATTCGAAAACCAAAATATTTACACGTTCGTTTACGCCTTTGCTCTGTCGCTAGTTGTTATTATAACACCCATTTTAAGCGGTATTGCCGACTATCTTGGAAATAAAAAACGTTTCCTTCAATTCTTTTGCTATTTAGGTTCTATCTCATGTATGTGTTTGTATTTCTTTAGCGGGAGTCATTTAGAATTAAGTTTTATTCCATTTGTTACCGCTACCGTAGGATTTTGGGCTAGTTTGGTTTATTACAATTCGTACCTGCCCGAAATTGCCAGTGCCGAAAATCAGGATAAAGTAAGCGCCCGTGGGTTTTCAATGGGTTATTTTGGGAGTTCCTTGTTGCTTATCATTTGCTTGATCGGTATTATGGTATTCAAATATGAAGAAACTGTAGTTGATTGTGTGGTAGTTTCAACCAAAGGATTTTTTAAAGTAAAATACGCTTTCTTGCTTACCGGTATCTGGTGGATAGCCTTTGCACAATACACATTCAGTCATCTTCCCAATTTGAACCACACGGCTCATGGAAAAGATACGAAAGGACTTTTATTCAAAGGTTTTAGAGAATTATCTTCTGTTTTTGGCCAGATCAAAAAAATTGTTCCGCTTCGCCGCTTTTTGATCAGTTACTTTTTTTACAATATGGGCGTACAAACTGTTATGGTAGTGGCAGTGTTATTTGCACGGAACGAAATTGATTGGGGAACAGGTGAAGCCGCAGAAAAAGCCAAAACCACTTCTTTGATCATTAGCATATTGCTTATTCAGTTCATCGGCATGTTGGGTGCCTTTGTTTTTTCGCGACTCTCAGGCAAGATCGGAAATATTAAATCCATCATGATCTCCATTCTCATCTGGATCTTTATTTGCTGCTTCACCTATTTTGTGGTGCGCAAGCCAATGCACTTTTATGTGGTAGCTGTGTTAGTGGGTTTTGTAATGGGCGGAATTCAATCTTTATCGCGCAGTACGTACAGCAAATTCTTACCTGAAACAGAAGACAACGCCAGCTTCTTCAGCTTTTACGATGTGATGGAAAAACTGGGAATGATCATTGGTACCGTTTCATTTGGATTGATAAGCGAGATCATGGGGGGGATGCGTCCGTCGGTATTATCGCTTATCTTATTTTTTGTGATCGGCTTCATTGGTTTACTTTTTGTTCCAAAAAAATCTAAATAATAAGATCATGCTCTACTATCTGCTTCGTTTTCTTTTTCGCGTTACCAACACCTTTTATTTTAAAAGTTTTCAAATAAAAGGCGGCGAAAATATTCCTAAAAAAGGGGCAGTATTATTTGTGGCCAATCATCCCAGCGCATTTATGGATCCTATTGTTATAGGCACAGTCACCAAACGTTCGTTGTATTTCCTGGCAAAAGGCGCGCTTTTTCAAAGTGCTTTTACCCGATGGCTGTTACCTAAATTCAATATTATACCGGTATTCAGAAAAGATGAAACACCAGGACAGTCGCATAAAAATAAAGACACCTTTTCGCAATGCTATAAACATTTGGCAAAAGGCGGCGCTATTCTAATTTTTCCGGAAGGCGTGTCGCTTACTGAACGAAAAATAAAAAAAATACAATCGGGTGCTGCCCGTATTTGTTTGGGAGCTGAAGCTGAGAATATTTTTAAACTGGATATAAAAATTGTTCCCATTGGTTTAAATTATTCGAACCCTCACAAATTTCAAAGCGATCTGTTCGTAAACATTGATAAACCCATTAGCGTAAGCGATTATTACGAGTTGTATAAACAAGATTCGTTTAAAGCGGCTCATGCCTTAACGGACGAGATCCGTTCGCGCTTAGAGTCGCAAGTGGTAGCCATACAAGATTCGGAAGTAGATAAATTTGTTTCAAACATTGAGTTGATCTATAAAGCCGAAGTGCTTCAAGACCTGGGGCACTCACCAGCTGAAATGGACAAAGATTTTTTTGTGACAAAGACCATTAGCGATTGCGTACATTATTTTATGGAACGCGAACCGTTGCGTGTTGCAAAAATAAAAAACGACATCGATTCATACCTCAACGATCTTGAACATTTATCACTTAGCGACAACTCGGTTAAAAGCATGGGACGATCTACTTTAGTTTTTGATGCTATCCGTTCGTTATTTCTTTTAGTTTTGGGCTTTCCACTCTTTCTGTTTGGTTTATTAAATAATTATCTGCCCTTTCGCATTCCGGGATGGCTGGCAAGAATGATCTCGAAACGTCTCGAATTTTTTGGCGCCATTATTATGACCTATTACATTAGCCTATGGAATACTATTGCCGGTATCAGGTCTCTTTGCCTTTTACTATTATAAATATTTTACTACCGTTCGCGGGAATTGGAAAGTGGTTTCACTTTTTTACAAACGCACCACTTTAATGGCTTCGCTTATTTCGAAGCGTCAAATTATTATTAATGAATTGGGCAAAGCCCGAAAAGAATTTGTGGCTTACCGCGACAGCAAAGCCGCTTAAATTAAACCTATTTCGCGGTAACGTTTTACCTCGGAATACAAACCTGATCACTATGGAAACTAAAAGAGTATTTGACATATTAGACAACCTAAAAACCACTTCCGCTAAAAGCGATATATTAAACCGCAAAGAAGCAAAAAAGTGGATCTCCTACAGCGTTAATGATTTTGTTTCGAACGTTAACAATATCAGCGCCGGTTTATTGGCGCTCGGCCTTCAAAAAAATGATGTTGTGGCCATTATTTCGAATAATCGTCCCGAATGGAATTTTATAGATTACGCCGCGCAACAAGTATCTATGCCAACGGTGCCAATTTTTCCAACCATTGGCGTTAATGATCTCAAATATATTTTATCTCACTCCGAAGCTAAAGCCATTTTTATTTCTGATAAAAGCACGCATCAAAAATTGCTTTCCATGGCGCACGAATTACCGCATTTAAAATACATTTATTCCATGACCTCTATTGAAGGCGCCAAACCGCTTTCGGAATTAATTGAGCTCGGTGAAAGTAATTTTGATCAGGCTAAGATAGACGCTATTAAAAAAGATATTTCCGAGAACGATCTTTTTACCATACTATATACTTCAGGCACTACCGGTCCTCCTAAAGGCGTTATGATATCACACAAAGGGATCTTGAGCAATGTGAAAGCATTGAAAAACCTTGCTCCCATTTCACCCGACTGGCGGGCCTTAAGTTTTTTACCACTCAATCACGTATACGAAAGGGTATTGAATACACTGTATCTGTACAATGGTGTAAGTATTTATTATGCCGAAAATTTTGAGACCATTGCCGATAACAGTAAAGAAATTCATCCGCAGATCTTTGTGGCCGTGCCGCGGATCCTGGAAAGAGTACTCGAAAAATTATGCGCTGCTGGAGATAAATTAACCGGACTTAAAAAGAAATTATTTGACAGGAGTCTTCGTTTGGCCGAAAAATATGAACTGAACGGGGCCAACGGCATTTGGTACGAATTACAACGAAAAATATTCGACAAATTAGTTTACAGCAAATGGCGTGATGCCTTTGGCGGAAAAATAGTATGTATTGTGAGTGGTGGCGCCGCTTTAAACCCACGAATTGAACGCGTATTTTGCTGCGCAAAAATAACCCTGCTACAAGGTTATGGTTTAACCGAAACATCCGTGGCTATTGCCGCCAATAATTTTGGTGAGAACAATATAAAATTTGGAACAGTGGGACCCGTGGTAAGCAATGTGGAAGTAAAAATTGCCGAAGAGGATGGTGAAATATTAATGCGTGGGCCCAGTTTAATGATGGGCTATTATAAAAATCCGGAAGCCACCGCTGAAGCAATTGATAAAGACGGTTGGTTTCATACCGGAGATGTTGGCATAATGGTAGACAATAAATTTTTGAAGATCACTGATCGCAAAAAAGAATTATTTAAAACGAGTTCGGGCAAATACATTTCGCCGGTTGCCATTGAAAATAAGTTAAAGGAATGTAAATTCATTGAACAATGTATGGTAATTGGCGAAGGACAAAAATTTGCTTCGGCCATTATCGTACCTAATGTTTTAAATTTTAAAGAACATTGCAAAACCAATAATATAGAATGGTTGGGTAATGATAAGATGATAGTGAGTGAGGAGCTGAGTAAACTCATTAACGATCACGTTAAACAATTAAATAAAATTCATGCCCCTTACGAACATCTTAAACGCTGTAAAATAATAAACGGCCACTGGACCGTTGAAAGCGGCGAAATAACGCCTAAACTAAGTTTAAAACGAAAGATCATTAAAGAAAAGAACAAAGAAATAATAGATGTAATTTTTGGGGCGGAAGAATAATGGCATTCTTGAAAAATAAAAAAGGTTAGCAAACGCTAACCTTTTTTGTGCGGGTGAAGGGACTATGGCTTACGCCATGGGCCCTGCAGTGCCATTCAATGGATCAATGCATAACACTTCGTGTTCTCTGTTTCTTTGCTTCAGAAACAGAAAGCATTGATCAGTCTGTGCGGGTGAAGGGACTCGAACCCCCACGTCTCTCGACACCAGATCCTAAGTCTGGCGCGGCTGCCATTACGCCACACCCGCAGTTTTTATTGGTAATTAAAGAACTTGACTCTTTTTAAAGAGAGGCAAATTTAGGAAAATTATACTAACCAATGAAATTTCAAACATTTAATATAGCCGACTCATTTACTACCTTTACAGCGCCTAATGAAATTTCTTACTAAAACCATACTCCTGCTTTCGTTCATTAGCCTGTTCAATGATATTGCCAGTGAAATGCTCTATCCGGTAATGCCTATCTATCTAAAAAGTATAGGTTTTTCGGTAGTTATTATTGGGATCTTAGAGGGTTTTGCCGAGGCGGTAGCCGGATTAAGTAAGGGTTATTTTGGAAAATACTCCGACCATATTGGCAAACGCGTTCCCTTTATACAATTAGGGTATAGCCTTAGCGCCCTCTCAAAACCTCTTATGGCCTTACTCAATTTCCCAATTTGGGTGCTATTTACTCGCGCGTTAGATAAAGCCGGAAAAGGGATAAGAACCGGTGCCCGCGACGCCCTTTTATCAGATGAAGGAACACCCGAAACTAAAGGAAAAGTTTTTGGCTTTCATCGTTCTATGGATACACTGGGGGCCGTTATTGGTCCTTTATTTGCCCTTATTTACCTCTATTATTTTCCCGAAAATTACAAAACACTTTTACTTATCACTTTTGCCCCCGGCGTTTTAACGGTTCTGGCCACTTTATTCTTAAAAGAAAAAGGGTTAAAGCCCGCCGAAACAGGTCGCATTTCGTTTTTCGCTTTTATAGGCTATTGGAAGCAAAGTTCGCAGCAGTATAAAAAACTGGTTACAGGACTTCTCCTCTTTACCTTATTTAACAGTTCCGATTTCTTCTTATTATTAAAAATGAAAGAGGTTGGTTTAAGCGACGTTGCAGTTATTGGAGTTTACATTTTTTATAATCTGGTATATTCCGTTTTTGCATTTCCTATTGGTATTTTGGCCGATAAGATCGGGCTTAAAACCGTGTTCCTTTCGGGAATGATCATTTTTTCATTGGTGTATATCAGTTTTGGATTCAATAGTGATACCATGATCTATTACGTTCTATTCTTTTTTTATGGAATATACTCAGCCGCCACCGAAGGAATTGCCAAAGCATGGATCACTAATATCTGCGACAAAAAAGATACGGCCACCGCTATTGGCACATTTACCGCCTTTCAAAGCATTGTTACCATGCTAGCCAGCACCTTCGCGGGAATTATCTGGTATAATTTTAATCCCGAAACCACTTTTGTCATAAGCGGTATTGTCGCATTTATAGTGGTAATCTACCTTAGGGGAATTAAATATAAAGCTTATGGTAAATGATCGTTAGATCACGTTGAAACGCATCAAAAACAACACCGCGCCTGTTGCCAGTAAAAAGAAAAATAAGGTGTTGGCGATCTTAAGCTGCTTTATGTTAAAAAAATAATCTCCCAGTAAAATACTTAAGGGAATAGCCGAAGCGATCACTGGAAAAAACGGACTATTATCTTTCGAAAAAAAATTGATGACAGAAAGTCCCATGAACCAATACACCAAATTCATGGTCTTTTGCGTCTTAATCTTTCCGCTACTGCCCACAGTAAGATATTTAAACACCGTTAACCCTAGCAGTAGCAAA
>JBGASH010000155.1:0-962 GCA_044229775.1 Bacteroidia bacterium | reverse complement strand
AAAATAGCAATGAATAAAGGATAAAAATATTCAGATAGGGAAGGTTTTTCGAAGAATAAGAGCAATTGCAAAACATTATGGAAGAAATCCATAAAATCAAAATTTGCCAGATAGCCTATACAGCCATATATGAATAACACAGAACCAAACCCTATTAAACTTATTACCCACTCTTTCCAGTTAAAAGGCCGTAAAATAATTAAGGTGATAAAAAACAAGAAAATAAAAAAAACGTAATTGATGTAAAAGAAAAATGCCAGACAAGTATAGAAAGCGGCGTTAAAAATTTTTGAAAGAACATTATCCTCTCTATATGAATCGGTAATTTCATTCAACGCCAGTAAAATAAAAATGTTAGCAAAAATGGCGGGATGTAATAGGTTTTTATCGAGGATCAGGGCGCAGAAAAAAACATACAAAAAGGCGGGTATGTAATTTTGCTTGTCAACAATTTCGTGTTTAATAGTAAATATGGAAATCAGTATTGCTCCTATTGCCAAACACAAAACATTAACGGTAAAAATAAGAGGATAAGATGTAATATTATTTTGCAGAACGGTGTATAAAACATTACGCAAATCAACTGATTTTAAAGAACTTACAACAAAAATAGCCAAAACTTGGAATAATATAAAAAAAACAATGATCACTGGCAAAGCCACTCTTATTCCCTTTTTTAAAGGCCCTACTACCACAGTTTTTTAGATTAGAAGATTTATTTATATTTGTAGCGTAAACTTACAAAATTAAACCAATTATGACAGATTTAATGATCACTTGGACCGACGTTTTTGAAGGAACCGGTAGTTTTTTTCAATGGTGTTTTAAAGGTATGAGAGCACTTGGTCAAGGGCCAAATATCATTATTGGCGGTACTGTAATATTTTTATTAGCGTATTGGTCATTTAAAATTATCAAACAAAACAGAGACGCCGCACGTAACGGCACTTATAAATAGTCAT
>JBGASH010000154.1:0-7581 GCA_044229775.1 Bacteroidia bacterium | reverse complement strand
CAAGAAAAAATAAAAGTATTGAATGATGAAGTGAAGAAGTTTGATGTGGATTACCTGGCCTCGCACAAAGGCACTTTTATTGGCGATGTATTGAATTTAAAAACAGAAAAAGATCCACCAAGCGTACCTTTTGCCAAGAACGGAAGACCCGACAGCACCTTTCAGTATAATTATTATAAGTCGCATTATTTTGAGGGGGTAAATTTTGGCGATGACCGTTTGCTTCGCACACCTTTTTTCGGCGATCGTTTTAAACGTTATTTTGATAAGATCATTATGCAAACTCCCGATACTATCATTGCCGAAATGGATAGGGTAATGGTGCAGTGCAAACCGGGCAGCGACATGTTTAAGTTTTTGTTGGCGTATTTTACACCCACTTACGAAACCAGCAAGATCATGGGTTTTGATAAGATCTTTGTTCACATTATTGATACCTATTTTAGAACCGGAAAAGCAAAAGGCATTTACGACGACGCTACCATTGAAAAGATCATTAAACGCGGTGATATTTTAAAGCCAATTTTAATTGGAAGTCAGAGTCCCGACCTTTTAATGATCGATACCATCAATGCTAAAACCGTAAACAAAATGGGATTTGATACGGCGAAGTCGAGTGGAGGCGTTACAAAATTGTATTATGACAATGCGCAGAAACTAACGGCGTTATTCACTACCCTTTATTCTATTAAATCAAAATATACGATTCTGGTATTTTGGGATGTGGATTGCGGTCATTGTCAGACCGAAATTCCTAAATTACTTGACACCTATCACGACTTAAAAAAGAAGTACGACATTTCAGTGTACTCGGTTTATACGCAGCACGATTATCAGAAATATAGGAAATACATTATTGATCATAAATTGGATTTCATTAACGTGTGGGATCCGGTGCATTTAAATAACATTAAGGAGAAATTTGATATTTATTCGACTCCGGTGATTTATTTATTGGACAGGAATAAGATCATAAAAGCTAAGCGACTGGCACAGGAGCAAATCCCGGATATGATCAAGATCTACGAGAATATTGAGAAATCGCAGCAAAAGAAGTAATTAATAAAATCCCACCAATAAAAAACCCCGACATTTCTGCCGGGGTTTCTTTTTATATGATATAGAGAAGAATTAAGCTGTTGCTGTTTCTTCTTCGGCATTAGTAACTTTTTCGCGGATACGAGCTGCTTTACCGGTAAGTTCGCGGATGTAGAATAATTTAGCGCGGCGTACAATACCCACTTTAGCGATCTCAATTTTATCGATAAAAGGAGAAGCCAAAGGAAAGATACGCTCAACACCTACACCATTAGAAATTTTTCTAACAGTAAAAGAAGCGGTAGCGGCTTCGTTCTTTCTTTGTAATACAACACCTGTAAATTGCTGGATACGTTCTTTATCGCCCTCTTTAATTTTATAGTGAACGGTAACTGTATCACCGGCTTTAAAATTAGGGTGCTTGGTCTCAGGAGCAAGCTGTTTTTTTACGTATTCTAATAATAAACTCATTTTCTTTAATTTTTAACTAGTTATGCTTAGAGGCGTAATTTACTTCGTGTAAACAGAGGCAGGTAAACAGGGGCACAAATATAAGAAATTAAGAGGAATTGGCAAAATGGAGTTTTTTGATTGCTTGTGACGTGTAAATAACTCATTTTCAACAAATCCAAAGGTTTTCTAATAATGGAATCTCAATTAATATCCACTTAGATCCGTTAATAATCCGTGAATTATTCTCAAATTTGCGCCTCACTCTAGTGTGGCGTTTCCCAATTTACCGAATCGCTATGGGCAACCTATGTTGCCATTTTGTCTCGATTGTTTTCGAGAAGTATCCATGCCCAGGTGTTGAATGGTATACAAGTACGCTTGAGGTGCGTATGCCGTAAGGTGTAGGGGTTCGAGTCCCCTCCTGGGTTCAGTTAAAGTGCAAAAGGTCAACCTTTGGGTTGGCCTTTTTGTTTTTCGAAGCAATTCTTTATAGATTGATTTTTTACTTACTTTTATAGGACATCGCGAAAAATGAAAAACAAAATATCACTGATTGGAATGGTACTTTTATTTACCTGTTTATATTAAAGATGAAAAAACAGTTCGTTTCGAAATAAGAAAAGACAATCCTGCCATTGGTCTCACTTTAGTTTGGTCTTTACCTGAAGCCCAACTTCAGGGTATTATAGGAGATAAATTTAAACCGCTTGTAAAAGACGGAAAAGGAATTTTAATGCTGTTTATTACAACCGCCAAAAAATATTATCTAGATAGCGTAGGTTATGATAATTTAAAAATGGCTCATATTCTTGTTCTGACGGAAGGAAACAACGCTCTTAATGCCCCATTAAGTATTGGTGTGGAGAAGCAAAATTTAAACGAGGTTTTTAACCGCTATAATTTTAAGACAGAGATTGGGAAAGTGGATGTGGATTTAAATTACAAAAACGATTCTATTTCATTAAAAGCTCACATCATAACTTCAAAAGGCAAAATAGAATTAAGTAGCTCCCTAATAATCCAAGCAAATTAAAAACTATGGAATCAACAATTGTTAGCGCAACCGGAAATTAATAACTTTTAAAGGTCCTGAATCGTATATTCCCATAAATATTCAATCCATAAAAATAAACAGCACCGGACAAAACTGGATAACGCAGCTTAAGCTTCCTGCAAAACCCGATCGCGTGGGAATGAATGATGCTTTTGTATGGAATTTTATCTTTGCGAAAAAAAAGTAATGGAATCTTTAAGAATGACAATATCTTTCAACTTTTTAGATTTATTTTGAGAAGTTCGGTTTTGTTATTTTCCACAAATGATAATTTAGCGATATAGCTGATAAATCCCGATCAGCTTTTTTTAGTGATTTAAAAAATTCTTCATATTCTTTAAATCGGTGTTCTCATATTGGCCGGATCTTTGGTTCGGTTTCAAAATAAAGCAATAAGCAGGGCGAAATATCTTTGTATTTTTTCACGTATTCGTATCTAATGAGTTCTTTATTACGGATGCGTTGTTTTATTTTGTTAGGATGAGATTACATGCTCACAAAGTAGACGTTCATTGGGTAAATTCGTAAGATTAATAGGGGGTTTTGACTTTTAATTACCGCTTTATGTCTTAAGATGGTTTTAAAACTAAAAAAACATTTATCTTCGCATACGCACTATTTGAACTTAACATGAACCTTGCTTCTTACACGAACCTGCAATTAATTGAAAACAACCTCGATTCAATTATTGTTACCAATCAAAAATGCGAAATAGAATATGCCAATAAGGTGGCAATACAGCTACATGGTTATACCTTAAATGAATTATTGGGAAAGCACATCAGTATTTTTGATGTTCCCGGAAAAGAATTACCGGCCGAAGCCTTTGCTATCCTGGTTAAAACCGGTAAATGGGCAGGAGAAGCCGTAAGGCGAAAAAAGGATGGGACTTTTTTTCAGGCTTCCATTTCTATTTTTTCCATTTTCGATGAACAAGGGGCGCTTGTAGGCTTTGCAGGAAATACAAAAGATATTTCAAAGATCACCGCTTCTCAGGAAGCACTGATGGAAAAGCAATCGCAGCTTATTTCAATAGTAGACAATACAGAAGATGTCATCGTTTCTATTGACCGTAACTTGCGTGTTGTGGAATTTAATCAGGTGCTCGCCAAATTCGTAAAACGCGGCTTTAACTATGATCTTAAAAAGGGCGATCGTATGCTCGATTATATTGATCCTAAAAAACACGATCATTTAAAAAGCATTTATGCCAGAGTTTTTAAAGGGGAAAGGGTTTTTGACATTGAGATCTTTGATTCTGTTACAGGCCATTCTATTTATTTTGAATCCTCTTATAATCCTATTCTTAACGAACACAATGAGGTAAAAGGTATTTCTATTTTTTCGAAGAACATCACCGATAGGGTAAAAAATGAAAAGGCTCTGCAGAAAGCCCTCGAGGAAAAAGGAATTTTATTGTCTGAGATCCATCACCGTTTAAAGAATAACCTCGCTATTATTTCAAGTATTTTACAATTACAGGAACTTAATATAACTAACAAAGAAGCTATAAAGGCGTTAAAGGAAAGTAGAATGCGGATAAAATCCACAGCCTTGCTTCACGAGATGCTTTATCAAAACGATTCTATCGATACGATCTGTATAAAACAATATCTCACCAAATTGTTCAACGACATCAACAACTCGATGGGTAATAATTTATATAAGCTAAGTATCGAAGGAGAAGACGCTTCCTTGAAATTACATAACGCTGTTCCTGCAGGTTTACTATTCAACGAATTATTTACCAATTCCATTAAGCATGGCTTTGATGGGAAGAGTGAAGGGGAGATCTCCATTAAGATCGATAATAACGAAAAGAAAACGGTATTTACAGTAACCGAGCATGAAAGTTCATTTCCGGAGGAATTGAATTTTGAAAATGCCGCTTCAACCGGCATCTCCCTTATTAAAACATTTGCCGAACAGTTAAATGGCGGCGTTAAATTAGAAAAAAAGCCTTCCACCAAATTTATCCTCGACCTCGATCTTTCATGACAAAAAATAAAAAAGTACTCATTGTTGAGGATCAAAATATCATTGCTAAAGTATATTCCATCTTACTTACGAAAAAAGGATACGAGGTCACGATTAGCAATAATGCCAACGACGCTCTGTTAAAAGGACGGGAGATAGATCCGGAGCTGATCTTGATGGATGTACACTTAAATGATAAATTGACCGGCATTGACGTTGCAAGGTTGTTAAGAAAAGAGGGTTTAGCGTCTCGAATCATTTTTACAACCGGCAACCAATTGGAGCAAACGCGGCTTTTGGTTTCGGATATTGACAATTGCAGCATTCTTACCAAGCCAATTGATTTTTCGGAGATAGAAAAACAACTTTAAACAGAGTTTCGCCAAAGGCAACTCGATTTAGAAA
The DNA here is from genome assembly GCA_044229775.1 of Bacteroidia bacterium. GTDB lineage: Bacteria > Bacteroidota > Bacteroidia > B-17B0 > Aurantibacillaceae > JAHEYG01. The sequence continues at coordinate 2,654 of JBGASH010000154.1, read as the reverse complement.
CTGAGAACTCTTTGGGCGTTCTTTATCCAGGTGTAGTTTGATTGGATCTTTATTTTGAAAGATGTGCCAATGTTTTGACGTAAAGTGGCATTTTCGATCAAAGTACTCAGTGCTTTTGCCAAAAATTCCTTGTTGTGTTTTACCAGGATCCCGTCTTTGGTATCGGTTATCACATCTCTCACAGCTTGTGTATCCGGCGCTATAATGGCTTTTCCTAAAGCACCATATTCAAACAGTTTAATTGGCGAACAATACCATTCTGTTGTGGCCAACACGGCCACATCCATAAGATCGATGTAAGAAAAAACATCGGCGTAAGGAACGTTACCTGTAAAAATAATATTGGCACCCGATTCTAAACGTTGCGCGTAATTTTTTAACTGAGGCACAATTTGGCCATCGCCCACAATAAGCAATTTGATGTTTTTAGTTTGTTTGTATACAATATCAAAAGCAGTCATTAAAACATCCACACCGTGATAAGGAAAAATAGAACCAACAAATCCCACCACAATATTATTTTCTAAATTAAGATCGTGTGCGATCGTTTTCTTTTTTAGCGCATCAACTTTTACTTTATCCAGATTAACGCAATTAGGAGTTACAAGTATTTTATCGGCTTTTAAGGAAGGATATTTTTTTAGAAAATACGCTTGAAGCGAAGAAGAAACCACAAACACCTTACTTGATAAAGTCAATTGAAGTTCTTCGTTTTTTAAAGCTGTTTTATTAAACAGTGTGGGTGATTTTTCAAATTCAAACGTTTCGTCTATATAAGGAGCATTTACCTCTAAAAAGTGTTTTATTTTTTTTCGTTGCGCCACATTTACGCCCGACACCTGCATATAATAAGCTCTTTCATAAATGAGATCGGGTTTAAATTCATCCACTTTTTTTTCCAACGCCCTTTCAGCTAAAGCGTCAAATTTCAAAAGACGTCTATCCTTTAAGCTTCGCCAAATAAATTTAGGAATTAGATTTTTGAGAATATTTTTAGCGAAATTGCTTTTCAGCGGTTTTTCTCCTTCTTGTTTTTCAGTACCGCCATTTATTACAGGTAAAACGTCGTGTCCAAGATCCCTGAAGGCTTGTATCATTTCGCGCATGTGGGTGCCGTAACCTGTTTTGTCTTGCAGATTCAAATGCGGATGCGGTGAATAATAGAGGATCTTCATCTACTGTAAATGTTTTTCAAGTTCTTTAGTAATATTTTTAATAGAGTACTGTTGTATATCCAACGCCGTATCCCACTTGTATATTTCGCCTTTTTTAAACAGCTCAATAATTTTTTTTAATCCCTCATAGGTGTTTTCAGGGGCTATCCAATAACCTAAATGGTTAGTCTCTATAAAATGTGATGTTTCTCCTTTATTTGAGAACAAAACAATTTTCTTTTTTTGCGAAAGGTATTCGTAAAATTTGGTGCTCAGCGAAAAAGTATACGCATCGGTTAAGAACAAGAGACAAAGATCGGCTTCAGAGATCTTACTATAAACTTCGGGTAATGAAATTCTGTGATGTAGATTGATGGCATCAACATCTGTTACGAGATGCTTGAGTTCATTGGGAGCGTGTCCATAAAAATTAAACGACAACATTCCGTAAAGAGCGGGTTCTTCTTTTTTTAATTTTTTAAGCGATTCAATTAAAGGAATGAACAGGTTTTGCAAATTCACGTAAAGTGTGCCGGTGAATACCAAATTTATCTTCTCTTTACTTTTGTTTAGGATTGGCTGTACATTTTTAAAATCCTCTTCGTCAAAACCATTTATTAAAGTGTGATAATTATTTACCGGAACAATTTTTTTAAAACCATTAATAATTTGATCAGAAACTGCCAACACCACATCCGATCGGTTCAAAACCTCTTTTTCAATTTTTTCCTCATACTCTTGTCGCTCGGCCGACATGGTTTTTAAAGCCGATAAAGAATAATCTTCCGTCCAAAGATCTCTTATATCCGTAATGAGATTTATATCTTTAAATCGGTCCTTTAATTTTGTACAATGGTAAGCTAAATGAAATGGGGGAGAAGTAACAATCACGTTTTTGATCTCATGTCGCGAGATCATTTCTGATGCCGACCTAACTATCTGCTTTTCCCAAAATAAACTTCTGTCGTAATAATTTCCCTTTCCAAACAATTTTACATAAGCTAAAGCAAGGCGATAAGTGATTTTATGATACAAACTGTGATGGTGGGCCCTTTTTAAGACGGCGGGATATTTTAATGGGAGGTAAGTTACATCTTCATTTTGCGCGTCTTTGGTCCACTGTGATTGTTCTGAATAAGGATTTTTAGCAGCAATTACCCAAACCTTATGTCCGCTTTTACTCAGATATTTTGCAAACTTGGCCCATCTCCGGCCTCCTATGCCTGGATAAGGAGGAAATGAATGACAAATAATAAGGATTTTTTTCATTTATGGGAGAAAAAACACGAGCTATTTTTAACGTAAAATACTGATTTTTAATAATATATATTTGAACAATTGACTTTTCATTTCCTGTTCAATATTATTTACACAAATATAAAGTTTAAAACCAAATTAATCCCCTTAAAAAGCTATATTTGTACCCCGTTTTTTAAGGGAAGAACGGACCAAAAATTTAACTATAAACCCCTCAAATAAGCCCTTACTTATTTGATACAA
>JBGASH010000153.1:0-7528 GCA_044229775.1 Bacteroidia bacterium | reverse complement strand
CGATATGATAATCAATAATAAAAGAAACAATGAGCATGGGTCGGTAATACAAGCCTTGTACAGCGTCTTTAAAACATATAATGAGGTGACCCCAGTCTTTTATAAATGATTCGTTTCTAATAATGAGCCAATCCTCGTCCATTGGAGAAAAATCAAAAAAGAGGCTTTTTAAATAAACGGCATAAGTGATCAGAACCAATACAATGATAGCACCGGGTTTGTTTTCAAAAAACGGTGTTTTAATTTTGTTCATAGTGTATAGGGCAGAGGTATAAAAGCATAAATTTACCGTATCTTTCGCTAATTTCGTATCTAAATTATGAATCATTCCATTTATATGCAAAAGGCGTTAGAATTGGCGCGATCAGGTTGGCCGGCGGTTGCTCCAAATCCTATGGTGGGATGCGTGATAGTGAAGGATGATAAAATTATTGCCGAAGGCTATCATCAAAAGTATGGTGGTCCACACGCCGAGGTAAACGCCATCAATTTTTTATCTGCTGATACTGATCTAAGCGATTGCGTATTGTATGTAAACCTGGAACCTTGTTGTCATTTCGGAAAAACGCCGCCCTGTTGCGGTCTTATTGTTGCAAAACGATTCAAAAAAGTGGTGATTGCTAACCTTGATCCAAATCCTTTAGTGGCAGGAAAAGGTTTAGAAAAAATTAAACAGGCGGGAATTCAAGTAGAAATGGGTGTGCTTGAAAAGGAAGGACGTGAATTAAATAAGCGTTTTTTCACTTTTCACGAAAAAAAACGACCGTACATTATTTTAAAATGGGCCCAAACCGATGATGGGTTCATTGGAAAAATACCATTTGTGAGCAAGGAAGATAATTGGATAAGCGGTAACAAAAGCAAAGTACTGGTTCACCAATGGCGTTCGGAAGAACAGGCAGTGATGGTTGGCGCCAATACTGTGATTAAGGATAACCCCGAATTAACTACCCGATTGGTAAAAGGAAACAATCCTTTGCGGATAGTTTTAGATAACGAATTGAAATTACCCCCGGATAGTAACGTTTTTAGCAATGATGCCGAAACATTCGTTTTTAATTCACTAAAAACCGATAGTCGCGATAATTTACATTATTTTAAAATTCGATTTTCAGAAAACATTCTACCTCAGATATTGGAACTACTTCATAAAAAAAACATTTCAAGCGTTATTATTGAAGGCGGTGCTCAACTCCTGCAAAGTTTTATTGATGATAATCTTTGGGATGAAGCAAGAGTATTGGTAAACCCGAATAAAAAATTTGGTAAAGGCGTTAAGGCACCGGAAATGAAATTAACAGTTCCGTCACAAAAGTCGGGCGAAGACCTGTTGTATGTAATTAAAAATTCCTAGAGAAAATTATCACACTTTTATTCCGATCACCAGTACATCATCCGTTTGAGGCAATTTGCCACGCCATTCTTCAAAAGATCTGAACAGAACCGATTTTTGTTCGTCCATGCTTTTATCGTGCATGTTGATAAGCACCTCCTGAAAACGCTTGTAAAGGAATTTTTTTCCTTTGGCGGTATCGCCGCCAAATTGATCGGCGTAGCCATCGGTAAAAAGATAAATACAATCGCCTTTTTCTAATTGAAAGAGGTTGTTTTTAAAAGGTACCGACTGACTGTCGGGAGAGGCCGTAATAGGTTGCTTGTTCGCTTTTATCTCAATCAAAACTTTGTTTCTTACAATATATAAGGGATTGTTGGCTCCGGCATATTCCAGGCGAGAGTTTTTAAGATCGATACAACACAGGGCAATATCCATTCCGTCGCGCAAAGGAATTTCATCTTTATTACGATTTAAACTTTTCTTTAATTCATCATTGATAAAATCCAGGGCGCTTGCGGCTGAGTTAACATCAGGATTTCCAATAGTGTTATTTAAAAGCGAATTACCAATGATGCTCATAAAAGCGCCCGGAACCCCGTGTCCTGTGCAATCGGCGGCCGCAACTACCAATAAATTAGTGCCGGCTTTGTATGAATAGCCATCGGTTGATTTTAATTCGTTCTTAACTTCAAAATTGGTGAACCAGTAAAAGTCGCCGCTTACAATTTCGCGGGGTTTGAAAAAGATGAACGACTCGGGTGCAAATTGTTTGAGTTTTTCTTTTTCAATGAATACCGAACGTTGTATACGTTTGGAATACTCTATACTATCAGTAATGTCTTTGTTCTTTTCTTCGATGATCTCTTTTTGTTGATTGATCTCGTTCTCTAAACGTAATCGCTCGGTAATATCCCTGGCGTAAATAACAATGGCGGGCCTTCCGGCAAAAGGGGCTACTTTGGCTGAGCACTCAACGGGAATTAAATTTCCGGACTTTGTGACAAAAGGAATGTCTTTATAGATCAATCCGCCTTTTTCCCAAACATCGGCAACTACCTGCGAACTTTTTTCTAAATGTTCTTTTGGGTGAAGGTGGAACAAAGAAAGTTTAGATAATTCTTCAACGCTGTAACCAAGAAGGTGAGCGGCGCTTGGGTTGGATTGGTGAATGCGCCCATCTACAATATCAATAACAAACATGGCATCATTAGCCTGATCGATGATACTGGAGTAATTGGTTATTTCTTTATTAAGCGAATCGAATTTTGTTTTTGTTTTAGTGTAATAGGAAAAAAGATAAGCTGATAGTCCTATCAGGAGTATAATGATGACGGCTAATATATAAATAACAGACATTAGTTTAGTTTTTCGAGAATAGGAAAGATCAATGAAGGATTCAGAAATTCGCCCACTTTATCGGGCCGCGATACATATTGTACAATTCCTTTTTTGTCGATTAGGAATGATGCGGGCAACGGAATACCTTCGTCGTATTTTTCTGCAAAGTCGTTATTATATTCCTTGAGTTGTACCCCATAAACCATGGCGGTTTTTTGTCCCTCATCGGATAATACTTTGAAATCGAGCCCCAATTTTTCTACCATTCCTCGGTTAACGCCAACCGGATCTGGACCAATAGCCATAACCATCACGTTTTTTGCGGCAAACTTTTCACGATTTTTTTCGTAGGTACGAAGCATCATGTGGCAACCCGGACACCAATCGCCCCGAACAAAGATCAAAAGTAAATGCCTTTGATTTTTAAAGTCAGAAAGCCTCACCATTTTATTATCCTGATCGGGCAATTCAAATTCTGTAGCGGGTTTACCGATCTGCACACGATAACCGCCTTTGGTATAAGTGAGCAATTGTTTTTTATCCTTAATGATTCCCCAAGCTAAAATGGCATGAAATATAATGATGGGGGCAGGAATAGCGTAACCCATCCAGTGATAATCTACAGAAAGATTTCCTGCAATATGTGTTCCAATTGATAACACCAGCATAACTGGTTCAAACCAAGAATGGCTGGTGTACGAGAATACATGGAAAAGCACAATTCTTAAAATAGAACCACAGGCCGCCAAAATTAAAGCGGTGGTTAAAAAAGGGAAGTGAACTAAAGGATAATCTAAAGAAATTCCGGTTATTATAGCTGATGCAAAAACAGTTCCAAATTGGTACCAACTGGTATATTTGGATACTTCTTTAATCGCGGCAAAATAAGCCACAACTGCTAACAAAGAAGCGGGAAGCGGGTGGTTACTTACAATGCAAGCAATGGCTGCAATGTTTAAAATTACTCCAAGTGTGGTACTAAAATGAATGTTTTTCATTAGTTATTCAAATGTAAGCAATAGCCCTAATTTTCACAATAATATTTAACTTAGGCTTTTGTTATTTTCAGATACATATTTGACGGTTAGTAAAAAAAGCGAAGGACTTTTTAAGGATAAGGGGAGTAAATTTATTTCTTATGTTTTTCCGGTTAAAACTGAAACTGAAATAAAATCAATTCTATCGCTTATAAAGAAAGAGCATGCTGATGCCCGACATTATTGTTATGCTTGGCGACTGGGACCTGATAAGCATGCTTACCGGACAAACGACGATGGCGAACCTTCGGGCACCGCAGGTAAACCCATATTCGGGCAAATACAATCGAATGATCTTACCAATGTGTTAATTGTGGTAGTAAGATATTTTGGCGGTACACTTTTAGGTGTTGGTGGTTTAATTAATGCTTATAGAGAAGCGGCTGCCGACGGAATTAATAATAATATTATTATTGAACAACAGGTTTTGTATGAATATGATCTGAATTTTGAATTTGAACAAATGAATGATGTGATGAAATTGATCAAGCAGTCAGCTGCAAAAATAACCCTTCAGGATTTTAATGATAAATGCAAGATTTCGTTCTATATTAGTAAACGCAATAGCGAACAATTTGAGGAAAAGATGAAAAGAATACCTCATTCTAAATTGAATTTTAAAACTGTTTTATAATGATATCGTCAGAATTTGAATTATTAAAGACCATGTGTGCTATTCAGGCGCCTTCGGGACATGAAACTGCCATGACTGAGTTTGTGTTGAATTATATTAAGAAACATAAAAAAAATTGGAAGCACAAACCTAAGATCTACTCTGGAATGGGATTTCAGGACTGCATTGTTTTAATATTTGGAAAACCCCGTACGGCGGTGTTTGCGCATTTAGACAGCATAGGATTTACTGTTAGATATGGGAAGCAATTGGTGAAAATTGGAGGACCCGTGACCTATGATGGAATGGAACTGGTTGGAAAGGATTCGAAAGGAAAAGCCACTGTGAAGATGAAAGTAAGTAAGGAGAAGGATGGTTCCAAAAAACTAGAGTATAAGTATAAGCGTGATCTGGAAAGGGGAACGGAGTTGGTTTTTAAACCGCATTGGCGGGAGGATAAGAACTTTGTGCAGTGTTGTTATATGGATAACCGTTTGGGAGTTTACAATGCTCTTAAATTAGCTGAAACACTTAAAGATGGTGCCATAGTGTTTAGTTGTTGGGAAGAGCATGGCGGAGGCAGTGTTTCGTTTTTGCAGAAGTTTTTAGCGGAAGAGTATAAAATTACGCAGGCTTTGATCTCTGATATTTCCTGGATCTCCGATGGGGTTCATTCAGGTAAAGGCGCTGTAATATCTATGAGAGATAGTTTGGTACCACGCAGAAGTTTTATTGATAAAATAATTAAGCTATCCCAAAAACATAAGATATTACATCAATTGGAGGTAGAAGGGGCAGGAGGTAGCGATGCCAAAGAGTTGCAAATGGCCGAGTATCCATGGGATTGGTGTTTTATTGGTGCCGGTGAAGAGCATGTGCATTCGCCTAATGAAAAAGTGCATAAAAAGGACATTGAGAGCATGCTGGCGCTTTATAAAATGTTAATGAAAGAATTGTGATCGCTTAATTGATGGCGTCAAAAATGTATAAGATCGCAATGATCTCGGCGATCAACCAGGCAAGTCCACCCAAGTGGAAGAACCAATACGAGAACACCAGTAAACATAAAATGAGGGTTACCCAGAACCACGTATTAGTTGTTTTTTCTTTGAGGTAACAGGCAAGCGGCGGAAGGAAAATAGCGAGAATCACTAATATGATCAGTTTTACATCGCTTTGTGACGATGATCCATTCTTATTAACGGCCTCAGTAAGTATTCGCTCCTGTTTAGCTTTGGTAATGATAGTTGCAATTGACCTGGGTTTGAACTGATCTACCAATACGCTGGAGAATTGGTTCGCTTTCTTATTTGTTTTTATAGCGGCAACAGCCACAGTAGAAGGTTTTGTTTCTTTATTAACTTCAACTTCTTTGGTTGGTGCTAATTCCAATTGTTTCTCGGTAATGGTCAAAGCCGGTGCTTTCGCTAATTCGGTGTTGTTATGGGATTTTGGTTTTGATGCTTTAGAGATACCTCCGTGATAAATACCTTTTGTATATTTTCTATTCAAAAAGCCACTTCCCCCGCAAGATGTTAGTAGAACTGCCGCTGATAGAATGATCAATAGGTTTTTCATAGTATAAAGGTTTATGTAAAAGTAATGATGTTAAGTGTGGAATCAACAAAAAAGCCCTGAAATTTTTCAGGGCTTTTTAAACTTTTTAATTACTGATGCTTATCTTCTTTTCCAGTTCCTCAATATAAGCCTTAAAGCGTTTATCGGTATCCATTAGGTTGTTCACCGTACGACAAGCGTGTAGAACAGTGGCGTGGTCTTTACCGCCACAATGCATACCGATGGTTGCTAAAGATGACTTGGTCATGTTCTTAGCAAAATACATAGCGATCTGACGGGCCTGAACCACTTCACGTTTACGGGTCTTTGATTTCATGGTATCAATTGCCAGGTCAAAATAATCGCAAACTACTTTTTGTATATAATCGATAGATACTTCGCGGGCAGTGCTCTTCACGAATTTATCGATCATGTTTTTAGCTAATTCTAAAGTGATGGTCTTTTTATTAAGTGACGACTGTGCTAATAATGAAATTAAGGCACCTTCTAATTCGCGGACATTGGAAGTGATGCTGTAAGCCAGGTATTCAACAACTTCTTTTGGAAGCTGTATGCCTTCGTTATAGATCTTTTTCTCTAGTATAGCGATACGTGTTTCTAAACCCGGACTTTGTAGATCAGCGCTAAGTCCCCATTTGAAACGCGACAATAAGCGTTGTTCAATTCCTTGTATATCCACAGGGGCCCTGTCGGCAGTTAAAATAACCTGCTTGCCCAATTGGTGCAAATGGTTAAATATATGAAAGAACGCGTCCTGAGTTTTATCCTTCCCGGCAAAATACTGAACATCATCAATGATCAATACATCAATATGCTGGTAAAAATGAATAAAATCGTTTTGATTGTTGTTACGGATAGACTCGATAAATTGAGTCATGAATTTTTCTGATTGAACGTAAAGTACGGTTTTGTTAGGGAAATTCTTTTTTACTTCAACACCAATGGCCTGAGCTAAGTGTGTTTTTCCTAAACCCACGCCGCCATAGATCAATAAAGGATTAAAAGCGTTTCCACCCGGTTTTTGAGACACTGCAAAACCGGCGCTACGTGCTAAACGGTTACAATCGCCTTCAATAAAATTATCAAAGCTGTAATTAGGGTTTAATTGAGATTCTACCTGAACCTTTTTTAATCCCGGAATAACAAAAGGGTTTTTTATAGGGTTGTTACCAATGTCAATAGGCATTGATACCGATGGGTTCTTTAAATTTGAATTGATGTTTGGTAATTTGAAGGTAATTGGGGTTTCGGTTTTTCCTGAACCATTTTCCATTACAATATTGTATTCCAATCTTCCTTCAGCGCCAAGCTCTTTACGAATAACTTTTTTAATAAGTGTGATGTAGTGTTCTTCGATCCACTCGTAAAAGAATTGAGATGGAACTTGAATGGTAAGGATACTATCGTTTAGTTTAACAGGCTTAATCGGTTCGAACCATGTTTTGTAATTTTGCGGACTCACATTATCTTTTACTACCTCCAAACAATTGTTCCAAACCTGTTCTGCTGTTTTTTCCTTCATGGTATTAAATAAGTTTAATTAGTTATATAGTGTGTTCTAATAATATCAACCGGTAACTGTTGGTAAATATACATTGTTTATTTATTTACGCAACAATATTATCA
>JBGASH010000152.1:0-7555 GCA_044229775.1 Bacteroidia bacterium | reverse complement strand
TTACCCGGTAAGTTATTCTCCACCAATTTTTCCTTGGTAGAGATCTCATATTCGTTGGTTTCTTTTGAATAGGTCAAATATCCCGAAGCGCTTACCAGGGTTTTATCGGCGCGCCCCGATTTAGGAGATAAAAATCCCGAATAAACAGCTGTGGTATCCGGTGAATACATAATGGCGTTAACTACCGGCGCCCCAAACATATCTTTGGCGTCGGGTGGGATAGGGATCTGAATGTCCTTTGGATTGATGTCGCCGCTGAATTTCAAATACGATTTTTTAATACGCGAGCATAAGTGTACGATCTTTGTTCCACCGTCAAAGAATAAGAATTCTTCGGCGGCTGAAAGTTTTACCTTACCGGCAAAACTAAAGTAGTCGTTAAAATTAAAATTATCTTTTTCGTTGATATAACCTTCCGAAATGGTATTTCCGGCAGTATCGGGTTTAATGACCGAAAACTTAATGAGGAACCTCTTTTCATTCTCGTCAACGTACAAATACTCTCCCGTTCCAAAATAATTCCGTTTACTGAATATGTTGGCCTTTACATTTCTGATCGTATGGAACTTCGTAACCGTATTGGCCATGATACTGGCATTTTTCAAGGTATCCATTACCGCATTCTTAAAGATGGTCACTTTTCCGCTATCAGGATAAAGGCGAGCGTCGGCCACGTTTATAAAAGGCACATTTAAACAGTTAATAATGCACTTTCGTAAATTATATTTAGCCGCAGGTGCAAAGAACCGGAGTGAATCCTGTTTGGGATGTATACTGATAAACTCCGGGCCTTCCAGATCTAAAGCGTTCTCAATATTAGCATCCAATTTCTTTTTGGTATCGCCTAATTCCACGTCGTCGTTATCCATGAACCATTTAAAGCGATCCATATAGGCTATGTACTGGTTCTTATCAAACCTAACGTAGGAGCCCTCGCCGTTGGAGATAAACTCGCCGACTCGCAGATCAAAATCTATTTTGGCATTTACGTTAATGGTTGAGAACGTAAAGCCCGTTTCCTCAAAGGCCTTTATATGAAAGTCGCAGGTGTCGGAAAAGAATTTTCGTTTTATGAATAAAATTCGTGCCGCCGAAAGATCTGCTTTTCCAAAATCAACTTTACCGGCACCGGTTAGTTCGTGTTTGGTAAGATCGAAGCGACCGACAAACTGCGCGTTCTCTTTATAAGCGGTAAAATGCCGTTTTATATTTCGTGCCTGTAATAATTCTTTATACGGCATAAAATGGAGATAAACCGTATCGCCATGCGCCATCGGAAATTCATCGGGTGTTTCCTGTTCCTTTATATCAAAGGTGGAGGCTACGCCATTAGCCGAATCGGGAAATAAGATGAGATCGGGCACCTTTGATGTGCTGGCGCTAAAAACCAGATCACCACCGCCTCTTAAACCTTTATTACTTAAACGAATTTCCTTATCAAAATTTCCAACGCCGCCGTAAATTGGAAATCCACCTGCCGGGGTTTGTCGGATGAAGCCTAAGGAGTAATCTTTTTGTAAGGTCAATTTTTCGCGAAACACAGGGAAAATACCCGCGGAGGAGAATTCACCATCAAATATCAAACTTTCATTCCTAAAGTTGTCCAAGCTGTCGATGGTAAATGGATCAAGTTTAAAATAAAACTTATCACGATTATAGGCGCCTTTAAAAATATTTTTACTGTCGTAATACGCGTAGCTTTCTTTGAAGCTTTGGAATTGCGGAAAAGTAGGGGCCTTTCCCCAGCCCGAATGGTTTTTTGGCGCGTCAATACGTAATTCTCCATTCGCGTTCTCCACTACAGTTTGTACTCTTTTAAACGGGATATTTCCGTTAACATCTGGTTCAAATGCTTCCACAAATATTCGGATCGAGTCGATAGTTTTCATCTTTACCCTGAACTGATCGTAATCAAATAAAAAATCCTTACCGTGAAATTCAAATTTTCCGGAAGCCAGTACGCCCGAAAAACCTATGGTGCGGTTCTTTTTTAAAACCACTGTTTGATTTTTTGGGAACATGAATACTTTTTGTGTATCACTCAATAGCACTTGTTTAACCCCTGTAATGGTGAGGTCGTAATTATTATTCACCAAATTTAAAATAGCATTGTCGTTGTTTGGATTGGAAGAATGGATAGTGATAATATCATAATCTTTAGTGTGCTTGGCATTTCCAATATAGTCCAATAAACGCTGTCTAACGGTAATTATATCCGTTTCAGGATCGTAATAGATCAAACCAAAAATGGCCATTTTAAAGATAATAGGTCTAAGATCTACCGCCAGATATTTAATGTATTTTGCAAAATCAACAACCGTGAATGGCTGCTGACCATTAGCGTTGTAATATTCGTTCATTTTCAAAACCGGACTAACCTGTTCGTTACCACGAATGGCCTGGGCGCGGTCGGCCGAATAAAAATCATTCGATTCAAAATACGCTTCACCCTGATTATTATTTGGAAGGAAATTAAATCGTATTTTTTGTTCCTCGGTATTCCACGTTAATTGTTCAAAGTACATATCCACCTTATGGAAAGAGTTTGAAAAAGGCGTCTTTTGCAAACCGTCGTCGCCACGTAATAAGGTGATAGTTTTTAGATCTACCTGATAAGTAAAACTCAATCCGGGATGATAAATAGTATCCTTTTCTAAATAGAGTTTCACTTCCGCAGGATTGGCAGCAATACGATCTTTGCCCATGGCAAACGCCTTGGCAGAGATCTCGAAGAATTTTTTGTTATTACGGCTAAAAATGATCCGTGCAGGATTGGCGGCACTACCGGAACCCACAAATTTTGCACCGCGCATCCCAAAACCGCCGTCGTAATCCACATCGGGATAAATATCTTTGATCAATAACCGCTTACTATAGGAATCGAAACGCGGATACGACATGGCCCCGGCTTCTGTAATGATACGATCGCTAATTTTACCTAACTGCGGTTTATCAAAATATTGTTTACCAATGAATGTTGCCGAGTCGCTGGTATAATTTCCCGATTTACAATCAATGGTATATCTTTTTAGGGTAGCATAAACCTCGTCATCCAATCCCGTTTTTTTCCAGCTTACTTTACCGCCTTTACCAATAAATTTTCCTGACCCCGGATAGTAAACCCCTTTTGTTTCTTCAATACCTAACGAATCATTTCTTGGGTTTGACCCTACAAGCGTTATCGATTCAAACACCACACTTGGAACAGAATCAAATTTGAATTGGTAATCGTTGCTTAAACTTTTAAAGGTATAGGTTGGTGATTTGTAAAAAACATTGCCAATAAAAATATTCTGGCTCATGATCAAAAAATCATCGTAAGTGCGAATGCTCCGGGCGGCTACTATCTTATCAACGCATTCTTGCCAGGAAACCAGATTTTCGCCGGGCTGTTTTGATTTAATAAAATTAAATACGGCGTTAATATAGTCGATGAAGTAGGGGAAAGGCTTCATTTTTTTCTTGAGCATTGCGTCGCAGGTCTTAATGATGATCTGCTTATAGTAACCCGAAATGAGATTAGCGTTCCATACTTCCGAAAAGTTTACCACAAACTCGGCCGCGTCCTTTTTATTGGCGGTATTATCGGTAAAGTAAATATTAAGTTCGCCAGGGAATTTAACAGTATCGCCCGAAAAGGCGAAGCCCTTTTGGGCATGAATAAGACTTGAAAAAACAAGAGAAATAACCAAAAACAGTATTCTAAGAGCCTTATTTTGCATAATTAAATAATAGTTTTTCAAATATAGACTTCTGAGGCAAATAAATGCAAAGAAGTTTTTAAAATTTATGTAATCTTAGTACCTTTGGTGAATGCGCAACTATGTGAAAATTTTGTCCTTTTCGTTCATTATTACCCTGTTGTTTAATTCGTGTAATAACAAATTAAATATTTTGGCTCCTTATAAAGAATCAATCTCCGTTTATGCCATCCTAAACCCGCAGGAACAATTCCAATTTATACGTGTCAATAAAATTTATTTAGGGGAGGGTAACGCTTATGATATGGCCCAGGTTCACGATTCGGTTAATTATCCTATTGGCGTTCTATCAGCTACCCTCGAGCATCCTTATAATCAAACGAAAATTATTCTAAAAGATACAGTTCTTACAACAAAGTCGGGCGCTTTTAATACTTCGCAGAACTTCTTTTACACTTCCACAAAACTATACACTTTTGGCGATTATAAACTTACTATAAGGAATAATCAAACCAATAAGACCTATACCGCGCAAACTACCATGATCGATAGCATTATTCCTTCGGTTTTTCAACCTTTAAAAGGAAAGTACTATTGTGCCTGCTGTCCACCACCTAATATCTGTACCTATACTTGCCAGTCAAATTGCGTAATTTACGATCCGGTTGATCCTTTTTATACGAGCTATTTTGTGGATTTTTCTTTACCGGGCACTTCCAGGACTGTGCGTTTCAGGAGTATCCCTAACTCAAAAGTGTATAGTCTTACCATGCAATTGCATTACGAAGATTCTTTAAATACCGGTGTTAAGGTTGCCCGATCGGTTGATTATAAATTGGTAGATATTTATTCGAAAACCTACAATGGCGCAGAGGACATGGCCTTTAATTTTTATTCTTCAGAGATGTATGCGCATTATTACAACGAAATAATGAAAACGGAATCGACGGACATCTTATTCAGAAAATTCGTTAAATTGGATTTTATAGTTTATGCCGCATCCAGGGATTATTATGATTTTCTTCAAATAAGCGCACCTTCAACAACCGTGGTTCAGGATAAACCGGTGTATACTAATATTAGTGAGGGCTTCGGTATTTTTGCAGTGCGTTCCAGATTTCATATCCAGAAGCAGTTATCAACGAACTTTATTGATTACATGGCCGAAAACGCACCTATGTGCCGTCTTCGTTTCCTAAAGAGTACCGGCCTTCCTTCACAGGTATGTAATTGATCGGGTAAGACCATCCGTTCTTACAAAAAAACGTGACATTATTTATTGAAGATTAAGTCCTTAAATGACATATTGAGGGTATATTTTAGGGCTTTCTGTCACTATGTCATTTTTTGCCCGTTTATTGATATTGGCATAAACATTGACGTATTAGGGGAAAAATATCGTTAGATTACACGATTAATTAAAAGAAAAAACAGAATATAAAAAATACTATTATGGGAAAAATAATTGGAATAGACCTTGGTACAACTAACAGCTGTGTGGCTGTTATGGAAGGCAGCGAAGCTGTAGTTATAGCAAACAATGAAGGCAAACGTACCACGCCTTCAGTAGTAGCGTTTGTTGAAGGCGGCGAGCGTAAAGTGGGAGATCCCGCCAAGCGTCAGGCCATCACCAATCCTAAAAAAACCATCTCTTCGATAAAGCGTTTTATGGGACAATCGTTTGACGAGTGTTCTAAAGAAATTTCGAGGGTGCCTTATACCGTTGTTAAGGGCGATAATAACACGCCACGTGTACAGATAGATGATCGTAAATACACGGCTCAGGAAATATCGGCTATCATTTTACAGAAAATGAAAAAAACGGCCGAAGATTATTTGGGCACCGAAATTACCGAAGCGGTTATTACCGTTCCGGCGTACTTTAACGACGCGCAACGTCAGGCCACTAAAGAAGCCGGTGAAATTGCGGGTTTAAAAGTTAAGCGGATCATCAACGAACCAACCGCTGCAGCATTAGCTTACGGGATGGATAAAAAAGGAAAAGACATGAAAATTGTTGTGTTTGACTGCGGTGGCGGTACACACGACGTTTCGGTTTTGGAATTAGGCGACGGGGTATTTGAAGTAAAAAGTACCGACGGCGATACTCACTTAGGTGGTGATGATTTTGACCAGGTGATCATTGATTGGTTAGCGGATGAATTTAAAAAAGATGAAGGCATCGATCTTCGTCACGATCCAATGGCTTTACAGCGTTTAAAAGAAGCGGCTGAAAAAGCGAAGATCGAATTATCGAGCACTACTACATCAGAGATTAATTTACCTTACATTATGCCGGTGAATGGAATTCCTAAACACTTAGTGAAATCCTTAACTCGCGCAAAGTTTGAACAATTGGCCGATAGTTTAATTCAAAGAACCATTGAGCCTTGTAAATCGGCTATGAAGAATGCAGGATTATCAAACTCAGATATTGATGAGGTTATTTTAGTAGGAGGTTCAACTCGTATACCTGCAGTGCAGGCCGCCGTTGAGAAATATTTCGGAAAAACGCCAAGCAAAGGTGTAAACCCCGATGAAGTTGTAGCTATTGGCGCGGCCATTCAGGGTGGTGTTTTAACCGGAGAAGTAAAAGACGTGTTGTTATTGGACGTTACCCCATTAAGTTTAGGAATTGAAACTTATGGCGGCGTGTTCACAAAATTAATTGAATCGAACACCACTATACCAACTAAAAAAACAGAAACGTTCTCAACCGCCAGCGATAATCAACCAAGTGTACAATTACACGTTTTACAAGGCGAACGCGCCATGGCAAAAGATAACAGAACCATTGGCCAGTTTAATTTGGATGGTATTATGCCGGCTCCCCGCGGAGTTCCTCAAATTGAAGTGACCTTTGATATTGACGCTAACGGGATCTTAAGTGTATCGGCAAAAGATAAAGCAACCGGTAAAGCGCAGAACATACGTATTGAGGCCAGCAGCGGATTAAGCAAAGAAGAGATCGATAAAATGAAACGTGAAGCAGAAGCTAATGCTGATGCCGACGCAAAAGCAAAAGAAGAAATTGCTAAATTGAACGAAGCTGACGCCATGATCTTTCAAACCGAAAAACAATTGAAAGAGTACGGTTATAAATTACCGGCCGATAAAAAAGCACCTATAGAAAGCGCGTTGGCCGAATTAAAAACGGCTCACGCCAGCAAGAACATCTCTTCTATTGAAGTAGCTTTAAAAGCCATCAACGAAGCATGGAACGCGGCTTCAAAAGAAATGTATGATGCAATGAACGCACAAAAAGGCGCCGAGCAACAACAAAGCACCGATCCAAATGCCAACAACGAAAATAAAGGCAATGGTGATAATGTGCAGGATGTGAATTACGAAGAAGTGAAGTAAAGGTACGAAATACGAAATACGAAGTACAAAATAAAAAAAGCCGTTCAGAGATGAGCGGCTTTTTTTATATTACTTCAGGTCTTTGTGCTTCTTGTGGCAAATTTTTTACGTATATTTAAATATGAATCCAAAACAATTTACAATAATTTTACTTTTTATTTCTTCTTTAACCATCGCTCAAAAAAAGGATTCCGTTATTTCGGAAATGCAGGCCATTGCTATTGGCGAAAAAGATTCGGGTTACCTGGGTACCTGGGTTAAAACCGAATTGAAAAATAATCAGTGGCACGTTACTTCTAATTCTAAAAGCGCTCACCCGCCAATGTATTATATCATTGATGCCAAGACCGGAAAGATATTATTGAAGTTGGATAATTCGGATGACCCTGTTCAAAAAGAAAAGCTTAAAAAGTTTTTAGCACAGAACAAGAAAAGTAAATAGATCTTATTTCGATTTTCCTATCCCGTAACAAAAGCCAAAACCAAAGGAG
>JBGASH010000005.1:2541-48766 GCA_044229775.1 Bacteroidia bacterium | reverse complement strand
GGGGTTAATGTAAATGGGATTTGATCCACCGGTAAAACGTTGGTATGTTGTACTAAGATAGGAATTGTCTAATTGCGAAACAATGTAATCGGTATAAAACGCGGTATAATAATTTTGTTGTATTGGGAATTTAAGCGCCGTTGGCCCTAATGTGTTTTTTACAAGTGAGTCTTTTTTAACCGTTTTTTCAGGACTAACGGTATTGGTATTACTACTGATATTCAATTTTTCTTTTTCGCCGGTTAACTGGTAATTATTAAAATCGATGCTGCCACCATTCTTGTTTGTTGAATCGGTGGCTGTTTTTATAACGCCGCTTTCGTCGCGCTTAATGGGCGTTACTGTCATCCTTTCCGGATCAAACAAGCGCGGCAATTCGGAAGATTTTAACCAGGTATCTTTCAATTGTAAACTTGTACTTGCAATGGCCGGAAGATCTGATACGATCAATTTATATTTTCCTTCATCATAAAATATCTCGGCCACTTTAGTGTGTTTAGTGTTGATGTGCTGCTCAATGATGTTGCGATTATAATTTGTAACCGGTTTCGAATTAAAGAAATACCGGAAGTGTTCTGTGGTATCAACAAACGATATACTACTGTCAAAAGCCGCTATATACCGATTGTAAATGCCGTTCTTTTCGCTCAGATAACAAACTTGTCCGCTGCTATATTCCTGCGCTTGTGTTTCATTGCTTTCAGGGGTATTACTTACGCGAACTAAAACATTCGACCTAAAAGGATAGCCGCCATAGAACAGATCATTATAACGGGTAAATTTGTAGTGGTATTTTGCATCGTCGGCAGGACTTATGGTATCGCTTTTACGATTACTTTCAAAAACAACTCCCGTGCTATTTTTTATAAAAACCGGATTATTATCATCCCAAATATCATTGGTAAATTGTTCAAGTCCTCCGCTATTTAGTGTGTACACGAAAATATCCGATTGTCCTTTTCCTTTTTTTACCGCACTCATTACTAATTTTTTTCCATCGGTGCTAAACGAAAAGCTGTTTATTTTTTCGAAGCCCGTAATGTTGCGCTTTATCTTTTGTTTGCTTTCCAAATCGATGGTGTGTAAAATAAGTTGGTCTTTACGCTCATAGATCATCGCTATAACTTTGTTGTTTGGATGCCAGGCAAGCAGAGGATAATTAAAATCGTCCATGCGTTCAACCTTTGGGCCAAATTTCAATAAGCGTTTTTGTTTCGTTTCCCCGATCACATTCATCCACACTTTGAACTGATTCATTTCGTACGAAGCGTAAACAACATTCTTACCATCCGGACTAACCTTCAAATTAAAATAATGGCGAGTAGGCTTTGGTTTTTGCAGCACTAATGGGGCATTTGGGAATACGCGGGTAGAATCATTAAAATTATAATACCGTTTGTTGAACTTATCACTTAACTCCAAAATAATATTACTTAAGCTGGTCGCCACCACCCATAAAAATGCCTGATCGGGATTGCGCGAAATTTTTGTCATTACTAAAATATTAGGAATAGCCGACTCACCACTTGATTCGGCAACGTGGTACCAAATGGCTTTTCCTGCTAAAGTGGCTTCTTTACCGGTGAGGCGGTTAAATCGGTAAAATTTATTATTCTTAATGGCATCTTGTAATTGGTTATCGGCATAGGCGTCCCATCCTTCCGACAAGTAAGCTATCAATCCTTGTTTATACCAATCGGGCAAAGTTAATAGTGTAGAATTTCTCACCACATCGCGCGTTCGACCCCCGTACATCAATTGCTCTACCATAAGTTCGGCCAGCGCCGCGCGAATTTGGCGATCAAGATCGGCATGACTGCCATTAAAAAACACACTTATTTTATCTCCAACTATTCGGGTAACACCACCAATGTTTGTTTGGTCGTCGTTACTTAAACCCAAATTGCTTTGCTTAAAGTCGTTTTGGTTATTGTAAACCAGGATCTGGAGTTTGTCTTCCACCTGAAAATCGAGGCGCTTTTCTAAAATGGGTAATTGGTTGTTGACAGAGGTGGCAACGTATTTAGCAATTTCGCCCCCACCCTGGTATTGATATACTCTGAAGCGATCGAAATCAAGATAGGTCCAATTAAAATTCTGGTATTGGATCCGGTTCTTTCCAAAATCCATTTGCATACCATAATAAAACTGGGCAAAAGTAGATTTGATGCTGAAAATTAAGCAAAAAAGAACAAAACAAATATGTGTTTTTACTCGCAGTTTGTGGGACATTAAAGATACGAATAATATCACTAATTTTATACAGAATTTATATATGACAAAAATTTTAGGAATCATACCTGCCCGTTACGCTTCCACCCGTTTTCCGGGAAAACCTTTGGCGGATATTAAGGGAAAAAGCATGCTTCAGCGTGTTTACGAGCAAACTAAAAAATGTTCGGCACTCAGCGATGTGGTTATTGCTACCGACGATGAACGGATCTTTAACCACGCCCTCTCGTTTAAAGGAAGAGTTATTATGACCGGTGAAAATCATCCCAGCGGCACAGATCGCTGTTATGAAGCCTTTTTAAAGGCGGGCAGCAACTATGATTATGTGATCAACATTCAGGGCGACGAACCGTTCATCGATCCTTCTCAAATACATTTATTGTGTAAGCTGTGCGACATGAAAACCGAGATCGCTACTTTAATGATAAAATGTAATGGTTATGACGTGTTATTTGATAAGGGTGAAGTAAAGATAACGTTGAATAAAAATAACGAAGCGCTTTATTTTAGCCGGATGGTGATACCATTTATAAAAGGTGTTGATGAAAAAGAATGGCACAAACATTTTAATTATTTCAGGCATGTGGGTATGTATGCTTACAGAGCTGATATACTTGAAAAGATCACAAAGCTAGAGCCTTCCTCTTTAGAAAAAGCCGAATCACTTGAACAATTACGTTGGTTAGAAAATGGCTTTAAAATTTCTTGCGCTGAGACCGACTTTGACAGTCATTGTATTGATGCGCCTGAAGATATTGAAAAGGTTATCCGATTAATGGGTATTTAATTGTATTTACAAAGCTCCCATTACAATTACCATAAACACCATTAGCGCTAGTACTTCTATAATTCCGATAACCACACTTGCAATAGCTAGGTTCCTACCCAATAAATTTTTCTTATTATCCGAAATAGCATTTAATGCCACGCCTCCTAAAATGATACCAAGAAGCGCGAATAGAAAATATACAAAACCTAATAATATAAGAAAAAAAAGTCCAAACACAAAACCAACGCCACCGGCCTCAATTGATACGCTGGCAATGATACACATAAACAGAAAGATTATGAGTGCTAACATCGAAAATACGAATCCCGTTATGGCATTCCCCTCTGTTTTTGGATGTTGAATTGTATTGGGTTTTTGGGGGCTTTTGGTTACTTCAGGGGCACCCACTATCAATTCTTCACTTCCGTTAGCATATTTTATTTTAAAGATCTCCTGCTTTTTTACAATAACTATGGGACCATCTAAATTGTCGCATCGCTTATATTGCACTTCGGTTTCATTTATTTCGGTGACCTTACATTTTACCTCATCACCATTTTTCATAATAATAATGTCACCGCAACCATCTTTGCTAAAAAGACTTTTTCGTTTTATGCTAATGCCGCCTTGTGCAATTATTTTGTTGGAGAAGGCTATTAGTGCCGGTTCAGAATTATTGTCTGCTTTCTCCTGTTTGCTTTTCGCAACATTTTCTTGTTTAGGTTCAATTTGTACGGCGGGCTTTTTGCTTTCCGTATTTGCAATAGCAGAGTGGTGATGGTTCCATTCGACGTAATATCCTTTGCGATAAGCGCGTTTTTTGATCGTACACGATGAAAACACAAAGCTTATCAGAGCTAAAAATAATAAATATCTCGGGATCCTTTTTTTCAATTTAATGTGCCGAAACGATGAATTTTAAAAACCAAGAATTACAAATATCAGAGCTAAAAGTAAAAGCAAAATAATAAGTCCCGCTATCGCAATTCCGGCAATTGCCAATCCTTTACCGTAATAACGATCCGGCGCAAGGTTTATTTCTTTTATCGCTTGCGCGCCAAAAATAATGGCGGCGATCGGACCTAATCCAACAACAAAAAATCCAACGGTAGCGCATAAAATACTGAATACCGCTAGTATGTGAAGTTTTGGTCTTTGTGATCCCTGGTTTGGCGAATTGTTTTTGTTATTAGTTTCCGGTTCTTTTGGAGTAAGTGGTTTTTCCTCTTTAAAAATTTCTTTTGTTCCGTTCGCGTATTTAATGCTGAACACATCGTATTTGTTTACCGTAATAAGCGGCCCCTCTAAATTGTCGCAACGTTTGTATTTAATTTGTTTTTCGCTTATCTCAATTACTTTAACTTTGATCTCATCACCATTTTTCATTGTAATAAGATCGTTACACTCGTCTTTAGTAAAAACTATAGGGTTATTTTTTTTAGGAAATGAAACATTCCTTTGAGTTGAGGCTAATTCCTCTGAAGGGATAGCTTCAACCGCGTTTGAAGTTTCTTGGTAATTGATCTTTATGCTCTTTTTCTTTTGATCCTCCGAAGAAGTAACAGGATGCGCGTGATTTTTCCATTCGATATAATAGCCCGAACGGTAAGTTCTTTTTTTAATGGAACAAGCCTGAAAAAGCAAGAAGCAAACAGAAATTATTATGAACCATTTTACTTTTATTTTTGGAAAAAAGTAATTCATTGCCGCTTAAAAACCAGAAAGGACAAGTAAAATTGCCAGAATTAAAATAAACATTGCCAGTGCGCCCAAAACAATTCCGGCTATGGCTAATCCCTTTCCCTGGTATTTACCTGGTTCTTCGTTTATTTTACGAATGGCAATAGCTCCCATAATTATGGCGGCTATTGAACCTAAAAAATATACCCACAACAAACCAGCCACTAACGAAGCTATAGCTAAAGGCAAAACTTCGGGTTGTTTGTTAACGTTTTTATTTCCGTTGTTCTGCGGTTGCTGCTGCTGATTGGGTTTTGTTGACGGCGTATCCTTAAAAACTTCTTTTGTTCCATTAGCGTACTTGATCATAAATACATCGCTCTTATTAACGGTAATTAAAGGGCCGTCTAAATTATCGCAACGCTTATATTTAATTTCTTTGTCATTGATCTCTATTACCTTCACCTTTAACTCATCACCATTCTTCATGGTTATCATATCGCCGCAATCGTCTTTGCTAAAGATCGTTTTCCGGGGCGCCGCCTTTTTGATCACTTCCTCATCAGCGTTGGCAAGAGCTAATGCATTTTCAGAAGCGTTGTGAGATACTATTACTGTCTCCTTTTTTGAAGGCTCCTGAATAGCGTTTTCCGTATTATGAGCTAGGGCCTTTTCTTTTTTACCATCATTACGGTGATGCCAGTTCACATAATATCCTTTGCGGTAGGTACGTTTTTCAACGGTACACGACGAAAAGATAATGATGCTCAAAATAAAACTGATCGTGACTAATTTTATTCTGAACAACATAATGTAATTAAGATTTAATTATTTGGTCCACCGGCATCCAACCAACAGGTTAAGATGGCTTTTTTCATTGGCGACATTCCATCGGGATTTGGATTTCCTTTTGGCATATCATGTATGGTAATAGCTCTGCCTCTTATTTTTACAAGTCCTGCCGAAATAAATCCGGAATAGGTTTTATAATCATATTGCGGTGCGCCCTTGTTATTATTCGGATAATGACAATCCACGCAATCGGTAAGGATAAATGGCTGAACATGTTTAGCGAAAGAGATCGTATCGCAATTTACCAATGGTAAGCTTGGTAAACCAGGAGTTGGAGCGTTTGGCAGCAATCCCTTTTTATCGGTGCAGGAATAAAGAATGATGAGTGCAAAAACAATTATACAAGCTGCTGAAAGGATCTTTGTTTTCATTGTATTCGTAATACTTTATTAGTTCGACTTAATAAATTTCCTGGTCTTACTTCCTCCGTCACTGACTATTTTTACCATGTAATTTCCGGCGGCAAGCGTCTTGATCTTATAATCCATATAGTTGAACCCGGCGGAGAGGTCTTTATCTAGCCTGTCAATTTCTTTTCCTTCAATATTGTAAATATACACCTTTACCTTTTCGGTTTTTGGCGAGAAGAACATGAAATTAATGGTTTCGTCTGCTGGATTTGGATAAGGTTCATAAAACTGAATGGTCTTAACCGGACTATCCGTAATTTCATCAATGCCTGCTATTGCAGAGCTATCGAGCACCATGTTCTCATCGCCATTTTGATAAGTAGTAAATGCGAAAAAAATTAACATCATTTCGTCGTTAGTATTCTCACCACCTACTACTACTGAATCCTTAATGGCATAGGGATTAGCGGAGGTGTTATCAAAAGTTGCTTCGGCAAACGCCACAGAGTTTGGTGGAATCTTGAGTGGCTTTCTGAATCCGTAAACCCCTTGCCATTTAAAATCCCATTTGTTTATTTTAATAATAGGTATAGTATCAAGTGAATTACCATCAATAACATAACATTTTATCTTTTGACCCAATAAATGCATATGTGGCGAAACGCCAATAGCGGTAAAGGTTACAAAAAGCGTTTGATTGGTCTCGGTAAAACTTCGAACCGAGTTGGGCGGAATAACAAGATCGGTATTGGCCGGGATCAAGTTTGAGGTTGATAAGAACGGCGCAATGGTTAGTGAGCGTGCCGATTGCGGGGCAAATTTTATATTGATTCGTGTTGAGTCGATCTTATTATAGGTTCCTTTTGGATAATGTATCTGCATTACCAAACGGGTGTTTTTTCTAAGTTTCACTCCCATGTTAGCCGGGAATTTTATTGGAACACCACCGGGTACCCAAGCTGAAACCAATTTTGAATCGTCGGATTTAGTTCCGTAAAACGAGGTATATCCTGGCTCTGCGTCTTTGGCATCTTCCAGTACAGGTTTTGTAGTGGTATCTTCGAACACCAGAACGTGGTGTACGATTGATGGATTTCCGGCAAGGATCTCAATTTCATTTGCCATTTGAAAAGTTGACAAATTTGTTGGGATAACAAAACAACGGTACAAGTCGTGATTAGGTGCATTAACCGTATAAGTTGGCATTACCAGGCTTAGATCGGGTGTTGAGGATAATTGTGATCCTGTTGTATAAACAGGCACTGTTGGTGAAGGCCCGGCGCCTAAAGGCCCATCGTAATAAACCCATTGACGGATCTTGTCCTTTTCGGCTTGTGATAATACTTTTTCAAATGCTAAATGACTATAAGTGGGGTCCGGCGGATAAGGCGGCATCACTAAGGAATCGATATATTTTAAAGCTAAATACCGCTGATTATAGGCGGCAGTATAGGTCATAAAAGAAGTTGGACCAATTCCACCCGGATGGTGACATGTAGTACAATGATCGTAGAAAACTTTAGCTACCCCACTGTTCCAGGTTGGGATCTGCGCGTAAGACCTTAATCCGAAAAAAACTAATACAAAAAATAAAAGTTTATTTTTCATGGTATCCGATTAAAATTGAGAACTTAAAGATAGGGAATTTTTTGCAGTTTCAGAAATCACAAAAAAAATAAAAATAGCCCTATATTCGGCAAAAATATTTACCTTAGTTTCTTTAAAACTCGTACATGAAAAAGCTGACTGCCTTTTTGGCCCTTTTTTTTATTGTTTCATTTGCTTTTGGCTCTGGTTCAACTAAGCCTTTTGATGCCGGCGACCAGGTTAAAATGGTACTTGCCAAGCAAAAACTGTATGGGGGGCAATACATTGGGGCATTAAATCTTTACAAGGAATTATTGGCCAAAAATCCTTCTGATGCCGCAGTTTTACACTACGTTGGGCTTTGCCATTTTTTCTTAAAACAATATGATAAATCGTTAGAGTACTTTTTAAAGGCTAAGGAGGCAAACGTTAATGTTCAAAAAGAAACATTTTTTTACATTGGAAAAATTTACCAAACTCAGGGTAAATTTGATGACGCTATAGCCGAATACGAACTTTATAAAACCAAAACTACTGCTAAAGAACAACAGGAACTGGATGTAGATGTTTTTATTGACCAGTGCAAAAATGCTAAAACGCTTATGGCTGCTCCGGTTGATGTTTTAGTGGAGAATATGGGGCCCGATATTAACAGTAAATACGATGATAAAACCCCTTGCGTTTCGGCCGATGGCATGAAGCTGGTATTTACTTCCCGCCGTCCGGAAACCACCAATTCTCCTATAGATATTGAAGGCGACGGAAAATATTTTGAAGACATTTATATTTCGCACTATGATACTGTGGGTAAAAAATGGGGCGTGGCAACCGATGTGCCCGGATCAGTCAACACCGATGCTCATGATGCCTGTACTAGCATTTCTCCTGACGGAAAACAATTGTTTCTTTATAAAAATGATAGTAAAGATTCTGAATCAAGGGGCGGTGATATTTTTGTAAGTAAGATCGTTAACGATAAATGGCGTACTCCTGAAACCATGGGTAAACCCATAAATTCATCCTGGTGGGAAGGCGGAGCCTGTATCTCCCCCGATGGAAAAACCTTGTTCTTTACCAGCGAACGGGATGGCGGATTTGGAAGTTCTGATATCTGGATCGTAAAACGCATCAATAAACACGAATGGGGGAAACCGGAAAATATAGGTAAAGAAATTAATACGCCTTACGATGAAGTGGGTGTTTTTTTAGCACCTGATGGAAAAACATTATTCTTTTGCTCTAACGGACCTAACTCTATAGGTTCACATGATATTTTTAAAAGTACCTTGGAAAACGGTAAATGGACTAAGCCCGTAAATCTTGGTTACCCAATTAACAGCGAACGCAGCGATGGGCCATTTGTATTAAGCGCCACAGCCGAAACCGGTTATTTTGCCAGTGATCGCAATGGAGGCCTTGGAGAAATTGACATTTATAAAGTAGATCTTAAAAACTACGCCATCTTAGAAAAAGATTTTAAGAAAAAAGAAAATAACGGACTAAGCATCCTTAAAGGTGTGATACGTGATGGTTATGAAGGATACGGATTGCCTGAAGTAGAGATCACTTTCTCTACTTCTACCGGCGAAAAAGTGGCAGGTACCGTTACCAACGAAAATGGCGAATACTTTATCACCCTTAAAGGAGGTCTCCAGTACACATTAACCATGAAGAAAAAAGGGTTCAAGGATCTTAGCGAAAATGTGGAACTTAAATTGGGGACCAAAGAAACCTATGTTCTTGAAAAAGAATTTTTGTTGAAAAAGTAAGTTGAAAAGATCTTTTCTTCGTCTGTAATCAAATCTTAAATCTTCCGTTATTAGTGCATGCGTTACGCTGTACTATTTATAATGGCCCTTGCTGTTCTTTCTGCCACTGCGCAAAAAAAAGTAGTTTCATTGGGATTGGGACTTAATGCCTCAGGCTATTGTCATGTTACTAACTCGGACATTTACGCGCCAGGCGCTTTACCGGGCTGGCCTTTTACCCCTTCTTTAAATTTAAAAATAAACCGTAGCGAATTCATTGGCGGCGTAGATCTGTATCCTTTAATGCCAACTAGTGCAGGTAATAAAATAGGTTTTATCACAGGAGGGCAATTTGCCTATCGTTATCACTTTTTAAGAGAACACAAAAAAGTTAATTTATTTATTGAATCCCTTTTTCAATATGTGCAATATCAGGATGGCGGTTTATCACCAAAAACTTACAACGATGCATATTCTGTGGGATTTGATGGCGCTTCTTATAAGAACCGGTCGTTTGTGAATACTTATGGAGCAGGTCTCCAGATCAGTTTCTCAAAGCGTTTTTCACTGTCAACTGTAATAGGCGGTGGATATAATTATTATCAAACCACTTCCGATAACGCTTACGATCTATACCGCTTAAAGCTCGGAACTTTTATTAAACCAATGGCTTATTTTAAAACCGGCCTGTGCTATAATTTTGTAGTAAGAAAGAAGAACGCTTGCGACAGTTGTCCGCATTGATCTCTTAAATAAAAAAGCGCGGGAAAATAATTCCACGCGCCTTTGAAAAATGTTCGTCAATTACTCTATCGTAAACTTCCTTGAATAGGTGTTTTTGTCCCTATCGGTAATTTGCACCATGTAAGTACCACGAGCCAAACTGGTAAGATCCAGTTCCTTTTTATTTACAAAATTATCTAAATGGTAAACGGCCTTCCCTTCGTTATTGAATACCGTTAAATTCATGGCGCCGGTAAGTACCTGATCTAAACTTATGGTTACTTTACCATTACTAGGATTCGGGAAAAGCGAAATGTTCTTATTGCCAAATATCAACTCGTTTATCCCAACATCAAACATCAGGTTAACTGCTGAGGTATCTGAATGACAATTATTGGATGCGATCACAGTAGCTGTATACGAACCGTTAGCTGTGTATGTATGCGCCGGAAACTGACCGGTACCGGTACCCCCATCGCCAAATTGCCAATTATACGCAGTGCCATTGGTGGAGAAACAAGAAAAAGTAGCGGTATTAATGCTATTAGTATATGAAACCGAAGCAGAAGTAATGTTAACCGAAAAATTATTGTTGGCCACATTTAAAAACGCGGTATCCGAATGACAACTGTTAGATGCAATTACGGTGGCGATAAACGTTCCCATTGGCGTATAAGTATGAACCGGGAACTGACCCGTGCCGGTTCCCCCATCGCCAAATTGCCAATTATAAGAGGTACCTGTTGAGGATGCCACAGTAAAGTTGGCAATAGTGTTACAGGTTACGGATGATGTAGTAGCATTAACTAAAGAACTCGTGATATTCACTACGAAATTATTGACGTTCATCGCCGTATCTGCTAAACCTTCACTTTGATTAAAATAAGTGCCGCTTGGCGAAACTTCCAATACAACCGCCCGAACCATGTATTTATATATTCCGGGATAGATCAAACAATTGTCGGTGTACGTTGTACCAGTAATTAAGCTACTGTTAATTAATGAATACGTTGTGTTAACCGCATTCTTCATATAAATATTATACCCTAAAACATTTGTTTGTGTTGAGGCCGACCACGAAATGTTGCAATTTGGACCAACCCTTGTGGCCACTACGTTAGATACCGGCGATACAATGTCGTTACGCAAGGTAGGGTCGCCCATTAACGCTACATGCACCCAGCGGGCTGCATAGTTTGCAAAATATGTGCCCGAGTTGTTTTGTGTAACTCTGGCATCATATCCAATATTTTCGCCCATTCCCATATGATCAAAAACCCAATGCGGACGGCCCGACCAAACATTGGTTAAAATTTTACCTTGTGCCAAAGGCGCTCGCAAAAAATTATCTACCGCATCCCAATCGCCAAAATAACTGCCGAACAACATAGTGAAAACGCCTTGCAAATTAGCAGCTGCAAAGTTGGCAGTATTGCCAATTCCACCTGCACTGGTGTACGTTCCGCCTCCACAACCGTAAGACCATTTATAAATGTTTCCGCCGGTCATAGTTGTAAAATAATTAGCTGACGACACATTGGATGGTCCAACCAAAGGCCCAAAATTCTTATATCCGCTAGCGGCAAATGCTTCGCCGCTAAAAAAACCAAAATTATCACTGAGCACTGCTAATTTTTGCGCGGTAAATACTTTTTTACGGTAATTGTGATCTTTGTCTAAATAGTTTTTTAATAGCTGTGTCTCTGTAAGGGTAAAGGTTGGAAGATTTGCAAGATCCACTCTTCCAACTTGCAATTCAACATCAGTTGGAATAACACTTTGATCGAATTTTCCGTCGCCGGGAATATTTTTGTTTTCAGGGCGTGAGGCGGAAGTATTATTAACCGAAACATCCGTCCAGGTACCATTCATATCGGCATAATATACATCGGCAGGCCAGGCGCCCAAATGGTCAGGATGCCCGTCAGGATTTATTATTCCACTGTATGGAACTGGTACGTGTCCAAATAAAAAAACTGCCTGTGTGGTTGAAGGAGCGGCGTTATAATCAGCCACTATCAAAGATTTTACGTGATTAACGGTGCCGGTCCTTAAAACATCGTGGCGTATAACGTTCCAACCATCTCCCTCCAGATCATCCATTAAACGTTTTAACTCTGCAGAAAGAGGTCCGATCATTGTACTATCCACTATCAAGATAAGATTTCCCCTGTTACCAACTACCGGAATTTCTATTCCCGAATTAATATAACCATAAGCGGTTGTGGCACCGAAACGCGCCACCTGATATTCGTAATGTACACCAACCGTAACGTTACTGTCAACAAACTGAATCAGTGTTGGCGATAAAGTTGCAAGCATTGACCAATTAGGAGATGATTTTGGTTTACGATAAACATATTGACTGGTGACGCCGGTACCGCTTAACCAATTTAACGTAATACGCGGATTAACTTTTTGCGCCACCGCACTCAGTTCAACTGCTGCGTCTTTACAGGTTTGCGCTTTAAAAGAAATTGGAATTAAAAACAAAAGAGCTGCAAAAAGGTGTAAGGATTTTTTCATGTTCTACCGTGTTTATAAGAGTGACAAATATATTGTTTTTTGTGTGTAAAACAAGTTTTTTGGCTCATTTGTAAGCGGCATTAAATAAATTCTATTTCGCTATTTTATCTGAGATGTAGAAATTCCTGTCTACAATGATGAATTTCGTTTTTTTGCTCTTTAATTGCAGGATCTGAAAATTTTCATTGGGAATTAACCATGTTTCTTTGCTTTCTTCCTTTATTTTAACAGGCATACTAAAACCTTTTATACAATTAGTGAAGCGGTAAGATAGTTTACCTTTTGCGATCTTATATTCTAATACCGGTACCTGTACCGTTCGCAAATACTGATCGAATATTTTTTGAAGATCGATCTTCAAAAAATTTATCATGTATTCCTCAATTTGCCTTGTTGTTACGGTTTGATGCCAAAATGTTTTATTCAATCCGCGAAGCATTTCACGCCATAAACTATCGTTATTCACGATCTGCCTTATCATGTGAAGCAGGTTGGCGCCTTTGTAATAAATATCAGTTGAGCCTTCGTTGTTCACATCATAGCTACCGATCAGCGGAACATCATTGGAGATAGCCTTTCTAGTTCCAATAACGTAATCGGCCCCTGCTTCTTTTCCAAATAAATATTCGGTATAAAGGTTTTCCGAATAAGCGGTAAATCCTTCGTGGATCCAGTTGTCGGCCATGTCTTTTGTAGTGATATTATTTCCAAACCATTCATGTCCCGATTCGTGTACAATAATAAAATCCCATTTCATGCCCCAGCCCGATAGGGACAGATCACGACCGTTATACCCCTTTTTATAGTTATTTCCATAGGCAACGGCGCTTTGATGTTCCATTCCTAAATAAGGGGCGTCAACTAATTTATAGCCGTCTTCGTAAAAGGGATATTTTCCAAACCAATGCTCAAAACACCTCAGCATGGGTTTTACTTCTTTAAATTGTTCCTTCGCCTTTTCTAAATTTTCCTGCAACACCCAAAAACTAAGGTCTAGTTTACCACCTTCGCCATTAAGCGTATCGTTAAAGTTGACATAATTACCTATGTAAGGAATAATGTTGTAAGCATTTATTGGATTTTTAACTGCCCAATTAAATGTGTCGGTTCCGTCGCTGTTTGTTTTTTTTGAACGCATTCTTCCATTTGAAACAGTCATCAATTCTTTTGGCGCTGTTATATAAATGGAAACACTATCCGGTTCATCGTATTGATGATCTTTGTTTGGGAACCATACACTGGCGCCTAATCCCTGACAAGCGATCGACACCCAGGGATTTCCTTTGCTGTCCTTTTTCCAAACTAAACCACCATCCCATGGTGGCAGTACAGCTTTGCGCGGCTTACCATGATAATAACAATAAATTTCTTTTTTGTTTCCCACCTTCTGATCTACTTTCAATGAAATAAAAAAAGCGTTTCCGTCGCGCTTCATGCTGCAGTGTTTTCCATCTTGTATAACGCTATCCAATATCAAAGGCACTTGCAGATCGATCTGCATAATTTTATTCGGTTGCTCTATTTGATAGAAAATTTTATTGTAGCCACTAATACTGCTATCCTTAAAATTAAAGGCAACATGGAGGTCATAATGTAAAACGTTCCACCACATACGTTCTTTGGTTATTGTTCCTCTTAACGAATCGGTATGTGTGAAATTTTGCGAGAAAGCCGTTGAGAGAAAAAATAAGAAAATAATTGAGAGCTTCTTTTTGCCACAAAGGCGCAAAGACGTTAACGCTTTTACTTTAAAAATATTCTTTGCGGCTTTGCGTCTTAGTGGCATATTACGAGATTTGTTATAGCAAAAAGACGGTTTTACAAGGAATTATACATCCCTCTAAAGGCGTGATTATTTTATTTTTTTAAATAGAACAAGGGCGGCATCTTCCTTTTTTCTGATCTCAACTGCCTCCTTCTTCGATTTATCTTTATACCCACACAGATGCAAAACGCCGTGGATCATTACCCGTAGCAATTCTTGCTCGGTAGTTACTTTAAACTTTTTGGCATTCTCTTTTACCCGATCAACGCTTATGAAAACATCTCCGGCTATTTTTTTGCCTTCGTTATAATCAAACGTTATGATATCGGTATACGTATCATGTTTAAGAAACTGTTTATTCAGTTTTAAAAGAAATTCATCATTGCTAAATACGTAATTGATATTATGAGGAGTTTTTTTCTCCTTCTTAATAACAGTTTCAACCCAACTTTTAAGCTTTGTTTTTTGTTTGGGCGAAAATTTTACGCTTTCGGATGTAAAGGATATGGCCATATTATTCAGCTATTGAATCGGTTATTAATACAGGTAATTGTCCGTTATTTATTTGCCTGATAAGATCTTCCGTTCTTGGTGTACTATTTCTTATATTAATTAAGCTAATGGTAAGGGCTTTTAAATTTTGTTCTATCACTTCTACCAGCTTATTGGCGTTCTTCATTTCGGTATCGTAAAAACTTTTAGCCTGGCCTTGCGTAACGGCATTTGTTCGCAGGTCGGTTGCCAATTTCTGTAATTGCGAAATGGCCGTTTCGGTTTGTTTTACCAACTCGCTTTTTGTTTGGTTAAATTGCTCAATAGTTTCAACGGCACTCAAAAATTGCCGTAAAGCGTTGGCTTCAATTCTTCCAATCGTATCCTTCAAATTCGACTTTAAAAACTGTACATAAGTTTTACCTTTCGAGAACGCTGTATTCTGAATATTTACCTCAGCCTTTTTAAATTCATTTAACTTCACCTGCAGAACAATTTTTGTACTATCTACCATGCTAACTTCCTTTTCGTACAAAGAACTGTGTTTACAGCCTGTAAAGAAAGTTGTCATTAAAAGGAATATAGTAAATTGTTTAACCATTTCTTGCCACGCTCCCGATTGCGATCGGAAGCGAAGTTTAATTTATCATTTCAAATCCTGTATAAGGGACCAACACTTTAGGAATTTTTATTCCATCAGGGGTTTGATTATTTTCCAATAAAGCTGCTACTATTCGCGGTAAAGCCAGTGCGCTTCCGTTAAGACTGTGAGCTAATTGCGTTTTGCCATCTGCGCCTTTAAAGCGGCATTTTAAGCGGTTGGTTTGAAATGTTTCAAAGTTTGAAACAGAACTAACTTCCAGCCATCTTTTTTGCGCCGCGCTCCATACTTCCATGTCGTAGGTTAATGCCGACGCAAAACTCATATCCCCACCGCATAATCTTAATGTGCGGAACGGTAACTCCAGTTCTTTTAAGATCCCCGCCACATATTCTCTCATTTGTTCCAATACCTCATAACTTTTATCGGGATGCGCTATCTGAACGATCTCCACTTTATCAAATTGGTGTAAACGGTTAAGTCCTCTAACGTCTTTACCATAACTACCGGCTTCCCTGCGAAAGCAAGGTGTATAACCACAATTTTTAATGGGCAGGTCGCTTTCTTTTAAAACCACGTCGCGATAAATATTGGTAATAGGAACTTCGGCGGTTGGTATCAAATACAAATTATCTTCTTTCACGTAATACATTTGTCCCTCTTTATCGGGTAATTGTCCTGTACCATAACCACTATCCTCATTCACTAAAATGGGGGGCTGCACTTCTAAATATCCGGCGGCCATTCCTTTATCTAAAAAATAATTTATGAGCGCGCGTTGTAATCTTGCGCCCTTCCCTTTATAAACCGGAAATCCTGCGCCGGTTAATTTTACACCTAATTCAAAGTCGATCAAATTATATTTTGTGGTGAGGTCCCAATGCGGAACCGCGCCCCCATGCAATTCGGGTTTTGTACCGTGTTCAAAAACCACTTCATTGTCTTCGGGCGTTTTGCCAGCCGGAACTTTTTCGTTTGGTAAATTGGGTACCTGAACCAATAATTTTTGTATTTGTTCTTCTGTACTTTTTAAACTTTCGTCGAGTTGCTTTTCTTTTTGTTTTAAATAAGCGGTGCGAGTTTTCAATTCTTCGGCTTCGGCTTTTTTTCCGCTCTTCATTAACTCACCAATTTGTTTTGCCAAAGTGTTAGCCTCCGCCTTAAGCGAATCGCCTTCTTTTTGTGTACTTCTTCTATCGCTATCAAGAGCGATCACATCGTTAATGATGTTGTGCGCGTTGGCAAAATTTTTCACCGCGAGGCGTTTTAGTACCTCATCCTTGTTTTCGCGAATATAATTTAGCTGTAACATGTTTTTACTTTCTGTTTTTTTGGCCGGTTCACTAAAATAAAAAAGCCCACCTTTAACCGGCAGGCTTAATTACTTTTTATCAAGCTTCGGTTTTACGCTTTTGCAGGAAGAACCGATACGTACGATTTGTCGTCTTTTTTCTTTTTGAAAACTACTTTTCCGTCAACTAACGCGAACAAGGTATGATCTTTACCCATACCAACGTTGTCGCCCGGGTGATGAACTGTACCGCGCTGACGAACAATAATATTTCCGGAAATGCAATCCTGACCGCCGAAAATTTTAACACCTAAGCGTTTGCTGTGCGATTCGCGGCCGTTCTTTACTTTACCTTCACCTTTTTTGTGTGCCATGATATTTGGTTTTTAGTGTTTAGTTATCGGTGTTTAATATCAAAAACTAAACACTAATAACTCAACATTATTTTTAATCTTCTTTCTTTTTTGTTGTTTTTTTAGCTGGAGCTTTTTTAGTTTTTGGCGCTTCGGCTGTTTCAGCTTCAACGGCTGCTTCGGCTTTAGCTAAAGCTGCTTTTGAAAACACGCGGGCTTTTTTCTCCACTTTAATTTCGTCTTTCAATGTCTCGCCTTTTCCTAAAATTCCCTGAACTAAAATTTGTGTGAAAGATTGGCGGTGATTGTTCCATTTCTGGTAACCTTTACGGCGCTTCTTTTTAAACACAGCTACTTTGTCACCTTTAAGGTGCTCAATTACGGTAGCAGCCACTTTTGTGCCACTAACCAAAGGATTGCCTACA
Source organism: Bacteroidia bacterium (assembly GCA_044229775.1). Classification (GTDB taxonomy): domain Bacteria; phylum Bacteroidota; class Bacteroidia; order B-17B0; family Aurantibacillaceae; genus JAHEYG01. The sequence continues at coordinate 31,372 of JBGASH010000005.1, read as the reverse complement.
GAGATCTTTCCGCCATCGTCAACTAACAATACACGGTCAAATTCAACTTTAGCACCCTCATTAGCCTCAAGGCGGTGAACGTAAACTTTGTTTCCACGTTCCACTTTAAATTGTTGCCCGGCTATTTCTACTATTGCATACATGGGTTCTTTGTTTTTAAATTGGGAGGGCAAAGATAGGACATTTTCCCATTTCCCAAAAGAAAATAAGGTAAAAACTGGGCCAAAAAAGCCCCAAATGGGCTCATTTTCACCCTTTTTCTGAAATTTCCCCTATCTTTGTATATGTCAAACGGTAAGCTCATCATATTTTCGGCCCCCTCGGGGTCAGGAAAAACTACCATTGTAAGGCATTTGGTGAAGGTATTTGGCGATAAGATCGCCTTTTCTGTATCGGCCACCAGCCGCCCTAAAAGAGGCACCGAACAAAACGATAAAGATTACCATTACTTAACCCCCGAAGATTTTAAGAAAAAAATTGATGCCGGTGATTTTTTGGAGTGGGAAGAAGTTTACCCCGGCACCTTTTACGGCACGTTAAAAAGTGAAGTGCAATCCATTTGGAATAGCGGCAAACACGTTATTTTTGATATTGATGTGGAAGGTGGCTTAAATTTAAAAAATCAATTCAAAGACCGCGCCCTCGCCGTTTTTGTATTACCCCCAAGTATAAAAATTTTAGAAGAACGCTTAAAGATAAGAAGTACCGATAGTCCCGAAAGTATTTCGCGGCGCGTAGCTAAAGCCGAAAGCGAAATTAAAACCGCCGAACTTTTTGATACTTCTATTCTCAACGAAAAGCTCGAAGACGCTTTTGCCAAGGCCGAAAAAGTTGTTGGTGATTTTTTAAAAAGCTAGGCGCTAATGATGGCCTCCGATCACAAAAAAACCAATTTTTGCTTTTATGCCCTTGCCGTTATTTTATCGGTAATGGTTATTTTATTTCCGCCGAACAATGTTTTGTGTTATGATGTTTTTGGCTATTATTTGTATCTACCCTTATCTTTTAAGTACCACGATCTGGCCATTCATAACTACTCTTTAATTACCGAAACACTTCATACATACCATGCCAGCGAAACGTTTTATCAGGCGGTAAAGTGGGATAATGGAAATTGGGTGATGCGTTATCCTATTGGCATGTCGATCTTTTATGCGCCGTTCTATTTTATAGCCGACCTTATTGCGCCGCACACTTCTTATAAAGCCGATGGCTTTTCGCGACCGTATCAATTAAGTATTTTATACGGTTGTTTGATCTACACCCTAATCGGATTATATTTCCTTAAAAAGATCCTCACTTCATTTTTTAAAGATAATGTGGCGGCGTTAAGTTTAGTGGGAATTGTATTGGCAACAAATTATTTTTTTCATGTTTCGCTTCACGGACAAGGCGCTATGTCGCACAATATTTTATTTAGTTTATATGCCTGCATTCTTTACTTAACCATTAAGTGGCATCAAAATTACAAAGTAAAATATCTCATTTGGCTGGGAATAGCAGTTGGCATGGCGGCCTTATGCCGAGCTTCAGAAATAATTTCTGTTGCCATTCCGTTTTTTTATGGTATTATCAATTGGCAAAGTTTTAAAGATAAATTAGCGCTTTTAGTTCGGCACAAAATACAACTACTCGCTTTTGTTGGCGTGGTTGCGACCATAGGTTTTATACAGTTGGGATATTACAAAAGTATTTCAGGACATTTCTTTATTAATCCTTACGGCTCCGGAAATCCGGGAGAGGGGCTTGAACTTTTAAAACCACAATTACTGAAAGTGCTTTTTAGTTTTAGAAAAGGCTGGTTCATTTATACACCATTGATGGTATTTGTAGTATTTGGTTTTTATTGGTTATTCAAAAACAATAAAATGTTATTTGCCCCCGTACTTATTTTTTCTCTTATCAACCTTTACATTGTTTCAAGCTGGTCATGCTGGTGGTTTGGAAGTTGCTTCGGAAATCGCGCGTTAATTGGAGGCTATGCTGTTTTAAGTATTCCGTTAGGCTATTGTTTTGAGCATTTATTAAAGACCAAACTTAAATATTTGTATCTACTGCTATTCACAATGTTTGTGGGTTTGAATTTATTTCAATCGTGGCAAATGAGTAAAGGTATTCTGGATGCAGCAAATATGTCGCGCGCCTATTATTTTTCAACGTTCCTTCAAACCAAACCTCCTACTGCTGAGCAAACGCGACTACTTTTAAAAGGAAAGTTCAGCACCGAACAGGAGCTCTTTACGGAAGATGATGCATTAACACACCGCCTTAATTTTGCGGTATTAAATAATTTTGAATCGACCGAAAAAAATAATTACTCAACCTATTTGTGCGATAGCGTTTCGCATAGCGGCAAACACAGTTTGATAACCGGTAAACAAACGATCAGTGAAATTTCTATAGAAGAAAAACACTGTGATGTTACAACAAGATCATACACCTGGATAAAAGCCAGTGTTTGGGTGTATTCGCGTTTTGGGGCCGACAGTTTAAATGCCGTTTTCAAAATTAACATGAAACACAAAGGCTGGATCTTTAAACCGGTAGAGTATAAATTGAACAACGATAACTTTAAACCAAATACCTGGATCAAACTCGAATTTTATTATTTAACACCCGACGACCTTAGAAGCACCAAAGATCTTATTTGCGTATCGTTTATTAACAAGGGACGCTGTGCTATTTACATCGACGATCTGCTACTACAATCTTACCAACCTATTGTCGACAAATCGGTTTTTTAATTTTTTCACCAACAAAAAACCCGCTGATGATTCAACGGGTTTAAAAATAATGTGTATTTACGTTTCTTTAAGCGGTTCCGGTCTTTCTAACGCTGGCGGTAACTTTAACCCCTGCGCTGGTTTTAATATTTTTTCCGGTATCTTTTGAGTGATGAACTTTATTTTTGTCCTCAAGCTTTATAGCTTTTGCTTCTTCTCCCTCTTTTGTTTCTTCTTTTACTTTTAAATTACCAGTTGCCTGTAAGGTATTGTACCAGCTAAATAATTTACGCATATTACTAATGTAAACGCGCTCTTTATCATAATCAGGAACAACGCTTGCAAAGTAAGCCTCAATAGCTTTGTCGTCTGATTTCGCATCCAAAGCCGGACCGCCTTTTTCTTTATCGTTAATGGCAGTAATAATTTCTTCCATCGGTTTATCATCACCGGTAGTATACATTCCAACATCCGACAGGCTTGATACCTTAGTGGATGAATAAACGTGTACTCTTTTTTTATCGGCTAAACCTTCAACGATGATTCCGTTCTTAGACTGGGCTATAATTTTAAATAATCCAGGCTGGCCTGAAATAGAAATAATTCCTGTTAGATCGATCATTTTCTTTTAATTTTTAATAGGATTACAAATGTAATATTTTAATCTAAATTTTAATAAATCAGCTCTTTAAAAAGGCTTGGTTTTATCTCAAAAATAATTAAAATTCCTTGATTTTTTGTTAAAATTTGGTGGTTTTGATCACAAAATGATGGATTTTGGTGGTTTCGATCATTTAAGGCCGCAACAACAATATCGATGTCTCTTCTTCTGTCTCTGTATCTATCTTCTTTGAAAATTCCTTCCAGCCGTCAACGCTTAAGATCAACAGGTCGTAGCCGCTAAATGTAGTAGCATTAAAGTCGCCGGCATTTAAGAGTTTAAAATTCTCTCCACTGAAATTTTCAAGGTTCTCGATTTCTTCTTTTAATTCTGAATTGGATTCAATTACACCGTTATTATCCAAAATGTGCATGGCCACATTGCTATTCTTCAATATTTTTTTTGCGTAGAAAAGTAAAAACACGTCGCTGATAGAAGAAATACTTAATAAGATCTTTTCCAGTTTTTCAAGATCGTGTTCAATTAAAACACCAACAGGGATCTTACTTTTATTGATAAATTCGTTTGACTTCTCGTCCAATAATTGTTGCGACTTAAACAAAGAAGTTCTTCCGGTTAAGGTGTCCATTAACTTCTCGGGGTTTAAGGCGCTTGCCGTAATGCTGATGAATTGTCCTAACAAAGAGCCTTTAAAAACGTTCTGCCCTACCCCAACCAGCATCAGATCAAACGAAGCTGAATTCGCGTCTTTCAAAATTTCGTCGCTTACATCGGTACTTACTTTATAAACCGTTTTTATTTTTAGTCCAAGTTTTTGCGATTCAATTTTAATAGGCTTAAAACTTTCTTTTTCGTACTCCTGTAATTGAAATTGGTTGGCCTCCGTGTTTGGGGTAATGTGTAAGGCCGTTATGTCGGTATTGTTCTTTGTGTATCCGGTTAAAACGTTTGCCACCTTCACTAATTTTGCGCCGCTCTTAGGATTGGCAAATGATAATAACACTCTGAATTTTTGTTTTGTTTTCGTTGTTAGCGGTTCTACTTCACTCCTAAATAAATAATTGATAAGGTCGAGTGCGGGGCCCGTCATAAAGGTGGTGGCAAGCGCCATGATCACCATCATTGCAAAAATTTCGGGCGACAAAACACCGAGGTCGTATCCAATGTTTAATACAATTAATTCCATTAGTCCACGCGTATTCATTAACGCGCCAATGGATAAACTATCCTTCCAGGTATTACCCACAAATTTCGCAGCAAAAGTACTTCCTCCAAATTTTCCTAAAATAGCGATACCAATAATGGTGGCGCATACCCCCCAAAGGTGTCCTTCGTTCAGCAATCCTATTTGCGTTCTTAAACCGGTGAACACAAAGAAAAGTGGTAATAATAATCCTAACGAAACCGATTCAACTTTCTCAATAATTATTCTTCTAAATCCAATAGTGCTTGGCATTATGGCTCCTGCTAAAAACGCGCCAAATAACGCATGTATGCCAATAACCTCAGCGGTGTATGCCGAAATTAAAAGTATTCCAAAAATAGCCGAAACCACATTTAAGCTTAATGATTCGCGACTTGAAAACACTTCGCCGAGTTTTTTGAGGAAGGGCTGAACCACTTTTATCATTATCAAAACATAGATCAGCGCCATCACAATAGTATAAAGCGAACTTACTACCGAACCAGCTTTAACTATTGCTATTACTGCTGCCAAAATACACCAGGCGCTAATATCATCAGCGGCGGCGCAGGTAATCGCAATTGCGCCCAATCGGGTTTTGCTTAAATTACGCTCCTGTATTATCCGCGCCAAAACCGGAAATGCGGTAATGCTCATGGCTATTCCCATAAACAACGCAAACGAAATGAACTGAATATTTTTGGGAGCATAATCGATATACAAATAATACGCCAATACCATACCGAATGAATACGGAATAATGATACTGGCGTGACTAATGATAACAGCGTCGGCGGCGCGATTCTTTAAACTTTTAAGATCAAGTTCCATGCCTATCACAAACATGAAAAGCACGAGACCTACCTGACTCAAAAACTGCAGATTTCCTAATGAGGCTACTGGAAAAAGAAAGGCGCTATAATCCGGGAACCACATGCCTAATAACGAAGGGCCCAAAAATATACCGGCTACAATTTCTCCAATAACCGTTGGTTGTCCAATTTTATTAAAAATAAAACCAAATGTACGCGCGGTAAATATTACAGTAATGATCTGTAAAATTAAAATGGCTAAAGGATGTGTAACGTTATGTACAAGCGTGTCTTTAATGAGCGCGAAAAAATCCTTGGTAGGTTTGATCACACTATTAGGTTCGAGTTTTGTAGATTCTAATGTTTTACCGTACTGAAGCAACAAATACATTAAAAAGGCAAAGCCCCCAATGGTAATAAGGTAAAAGGAAATATTTCTGAAATTATTTTTCAATTAAAAGGCGTTAACGCGCTTATAACACTCGTCGATGTTATGATACATTTTACTGAAAAAACGGTAGCGGCGCTTTTCGTCGACACCACTGATAAGATTACTTTTACGAATAAGGTTTTTCATCCAATGATCTGTTTCTTCGCAAAACTCTTTATTGTTTGTGGTAAGTGAGTTCACGCTATTGAACGAAATGTAAGCGTAATTAACTTCGCCGCTTTGCGCGTAAATACAATTTGTTCCTAGAACGACGTCGCTATTATACATTTGATAGTTCTCAGATTTCATACTGATCTCTTTTCTTCCGGTTTCGGCACATTTTTCTACATACTGTATCATGGCTTTTATTTCATCTAAAACCATAATGGCATCGGCTTTATTTTTAAACACGCCGCTCTCTACATAAAATTCCAGTTGCTTGATAGCGGTTAAAATAGTTTCGTCGGTCCAAATTTCAACCGAAGGAATGGTTTTATATTCTTTAAAGCTGTTCTCGGCAATTTCCAATAATTGATTGGGAATAATTCCAAATTCGAATTTTTTTCCCTGGAACTCGGCCACATTAAGCACGCTGCGCTGCCAATAAAACAATTTGAACTCGGTTAGCTTTCTCCCAAAAAAAGAATAAAAAATAGGAATCTCTTCGGCAACATAATAGATCTTCTTATCGGTGCGGGTGTTTAAATTTTTTAAATGCTGGTATATTCTGTTAAGATAGTTCTCAAAGTTATCGGGATTGTCGGTAAGCTTGGTATACGTGAAGGTTACTGTATCGCTAAGGTTCGAAAAAATACTATCAACCGAAATGGCATATTTTTTTGTGATCTTGTAAACCTCATCAATCGTTAATTCGGTTTCCCCTCTTATTCTTCTGTAGGCGCTATCCAAGCTTATTTCTAAAATATCTGCTAACTCATCGGCCATGCCTACGCTTGGCGGAAAGATCTCTTTAAGTTTTTGGGTAAAAACTTCTTGAATTGGGAGGGATTTTTTCGTTTTTGCCATTATTATTTTTTGTATGAATTACTAATTAAAGGTAGCGGTTTTTGCTTTAAAAGCAAGTTATAAACACCCTTTTTGCGATTTTCGCAAAATCTGTTCTTAATTTTTGTTAATACGCGGGCTTTTTGCGGGTAAAGTAAAGATGGCGTTGCACCCTGCGCTAATCCGATTACCCAGGCCCTTGAAAGGAAGCAACTTTGTATCAACAAAAAGAAATAACATGAAAACAAAAAACATCACCTTCTTAAATCCCGCAAAGCAAACCCTGCTTTCTGTTATCCTTTTATTAAATACCGGCTTTTGCTTTGGTCAGGGCGATGTTATCAAAAACATTGTTGAAGAAACAAGAGAAAAAAATTATGCGGCCGCGCCTGCTTTGGGAAATGTGGAACCAACTGTTTTTGAAGTTAATCTTAACATACACCGTTTAATGCCTGTAGCGAAAACGCGTTTTGCAGTAGACATCTCTTATAAGATGGTATTGCGCATGCTTCGTTCTAAATCTTCTCCTATTAATACCCCAAGTTACATGCCCTCCATTTCTACTTATGCCTTGCTAAAACAATATGCCGATTCTACTTCTTTATTAGGTTCGCTATCTTTTAATCATCATTCTAACGGACAAGATCATCCCTTTTATGATAGTGAGGGCAACGTGAATTTTATAAACGGAAATTTTTCTACCAATTACATTCAGGCCGGACTTATTAAACAATGCAATAAAAATGCTGAGGCAAAATATTATTCTGTTTCATTCGAGCAACATGTTAAAAGCAACAAAGAAAATAAAAACAATTATGGCTTTAGCCGTTTCCACATAGATTATAAATCTGAAAAAAAAGACCTTTCAAAGATCATTCGCAAATTAAAGGCCAACAACTTCATTCAGTTAACGGTGAATAACACCTGGATCTTCGGTAAAATGGGAAGAGCCACCACTACTGATCTTAACAAGCGCCTGATCACTTCTGTTTTTCTATCTTATAAACCAGCGTGCGTGAATGGATTCTCATTCTTCGCACAGTATTATCGCGGTCAGGATTATTACAACATCAATTTTGTGAACAACTTATCGTTTGTGCGTTTTGGCGTAAACATTGAACCAACCAGTTTATATAAATCTCTAAAATCATAATTACCATGAAAACATTATTCAGAAAATTATTTTTTCAATTACTGTTACTGCCATTCTTAGGGGCAAGTCAATCATTAACTACTCCGATTTCAATTGCCTGGGAAAATGGCGATTCTACTTTACTTTCTGATCTTGATCCCGTTTGGATCATCCTAAAAAAAGGAAGTACCATCAAAAACGCGAAACTGCGCGAGATCCAAAATAAAAAAGGGAACCTCGTTTATCAGAAAGAAGGAACGTTGCATGATCTGTCCATTAACAACATTACACGTATCACCGCAGGGAATTACAGTAAGAGCGCCATCTTCTTTGATGATAACTATACACCCTTTATTAAATCGGTAAGCGTTGAAGATTATTGGAACTATAACACCGTTGGCGCCACTGATTTTAAGGTTACAGTAAAAGCAAAAAAAACGGATAAAGAACTCACAAAGCAATTCCTTTCATCAGGATCCGATACCAAACCCGTTACTCCAGCATCTTCAACAGTTCAAGAAACTAAAATAGTTGCCGGTAATTATACGAGTCCTCTTGACACCATTATAAAAGAAGACGGTGAGATCATACCGGCTAAAATACTTGAAATAACGCCGACCCGTATCCGATTCAAAAAATCAAATAATATGCAAGGTCCTTCGTACGTGATAGGAAATGCCAGTAATATAAAGATCCTTAAGCATGCAAACAGCATTAAAATAACCATAAACTAATAATAATTATAAACCTAAAAAAACAAAACAATGAAAACAAAAACAACCATCGCCGCATTATTTCTATCAGCAGTAATGTTCGCGCAAAAACCTAGTGTTGCTGTTCTGGGAATTGACAGCAAAGGAATTATTAATGATCCTCAGGAAACAGGTTATCTTGTTCGCCTTGAGCTCGAAAAAACCGGTAAGTGTTCGGTATTGGATAAATATGAAATTGCCGAAGTGCTTTCCGCTAACAAAATTGACCCTAATACCTGTTATGCCAAAACCTGTTTAGTGGAGACAGGAAAGCTTTTAAAGGCCGACAAAATGTTAACCGGTAGCGTTGAGCGTTTAGGCGAAAAGATCATCATTACGCTTCGTTTAATCGACGTTCAAAGTGGTACAGTTGAAAAAAGCGATGCAACCGAATATCTTAATTTACCGGAAGTTCAAAAAATGATCGCTATTTCCGTTAAAAAAATAATGGGTATAGAGCCAGATCCTATCACCACCAAACTTTTAATAGATTATGATGTTCCAATTGAAAGCCCGAAGAACACCCTTTCTTTAAATGGTCCACGTATGGGATTTGGAATGGCAACCGGATCGGCTCTAAAAATACTAACAGAAAAAGATGCTAATAAAGGTGGATTTAATATGTACCCTGTAAATTTCCAATTTGGCTGGCAGCAAGAGTTCCAATATATCAGTGCCGGAAACTTTCAGGCCTTAGTAGAAAATCTATTTGTTGTTGGAGGTTTAGAAAGCGGAAGATTTATTCCGTCCTATACTCCCCTTTTAGGATTTCGCTTTGGCAAAGGCAATGGTGCGTGGGAATTTGGATTTGGTCCTACTTTCCGTTTGGTGAAAAAAGCCGAAGGATTTTATGATGTAGATAATTATATGGGACAAGGCGCCAATTCGTGGCATTTATCAAACGAAAAATGGGTAGCAAAGGATTCGACCATGGCCTCTAAACCAAAACCTGCAACCGTAAGTCGTTTAGACTCGAGAGGCAATACTGAATTATCTACCGGCTTAATAATCGCGGTTGGTAAAACTTTTCGTTCGGGTTATTTAAATATTCCGGTAAACGTTTATGTTGCGCCTCGTAAAGACGGTACTACCGTTGGGGTGATGATGGGATTCAATATTCAGAAGAAAAAAAGAGTTCAATAATAATTTAAAACTGCAACATGAGATATACATGGCTATTCGCTAATCTGTTTCTGTTAACAGGAATTATTTTAGCACAAGCAAGCGACACCGTTAGGATAGAATACGAAAATGGCGGAAGTGTTTTACTGCGCAAATTAGGAACTACACGGATATATCTTAAAGACAACACTATTAGAAAAAACTGTACCATAAAAGAAATAAAAGATTACTGGATCGTTTTTTTGAAAGACCGAAGTTTACATGATGTGATGATAGATAAAGTTAAATACATTGAGATGGAGGACGAGGTGCACGCAGTGTTCTTTGACGACAAAAACAAACCCGTAATTAAAACCATTCACAAATACCCTTACTAAATAAGTGATTTTAAAAACACGCGGCTATGAATCCGATATCAGAACATAATTATAAGATTGCGCTGGGCATCCTGTTTGACGCGTTTAAAGAAAATCCTTCTTTGAACTGGATCGTTAAGCAGGGTGCCGGTACCGATGAGCGCTTACATCATTTATGTGAATATTGTCTGCAGGTTTCGGTCTTAAAAAATGGTGCGTTTATTTCTTCTGACGAGCACGGGGTAGCGCTGGTGTACAATAACAAAACAAAAATAGCCCCATTTAAGTCGTTGCAGCTTTGTTTTAATCTCATACGTCGCAGTATTGGATTTCACCGTTTGCCCAGGGTTCTATATCGTCAATACCTCGTAAAAAGACTTAGACCTTCCAACGAACATTTGTACTTTTTTATGATCGCTGTTGAAAAAAACTGCAACGGTACGGGTACAATTGCAGAACTAAAAAACGCAGTTTATCAAATGAGTTTTAATTGCCGACTTCCTTTATATGCAGAAACGTCGTTACCAAAGAATAAAATAGTTTATGAGCGTTTCGGTTTTAAAACCTATAACGAACTGGTGCTTCCGGGGGCGCAATTCAAGTTGTGGTTTCTTAAAAAATTTCCTGATCAACATCTAATCCTCACATAAAATGAAGCTTTATACTTTTAAAATACCATTTGTGGTGTTGCTTGTCTTTGCATTCACTACTTCCTGTAAGCAGTCACTATTCTTGCAACGAAAATATACTAAGGGCATTTATGTGGAACGCGTTTCCAAAACGCCGGTTATAAAAAAGGGTGAAGCAAAAACAATCGCAATCGTTAAACCGGAAATTAGATCGGCCTATAAACAGATAGCCGGATCAGCTGGTCCTAATTCGGCAGCTACCGAACTTATTGCTTCGAAGGCAACTAGAATATTGTCTGGTAAGATCCCATTTAAAGCTTTACCAAAAACTATAGGTGAAGAATGTGGCGACAAGATCATACTTAAAAATGGAAAAACCATAACTTGTAAAGTGTATGAAATTAGCGAAACACTAATAAAATATAAACTATGTGATCAATTAGCCGGAAGATATTATTTTGCAGAAGTCGCCGATGCCTACAAAATACTTTTTGTAAATGGAACGGAAGAAGTGTTTAAATACAAAAACGAAAGCGCATATGCTCCACCAACTGTTATTGATTCGGAGCAAGGCGGCGGGCCCAAAAAAGGATTGGTTGGCCTCGCCAAGTTTGGCTTTTTTGTATCTGCTGTTATTTCTTTTATTATAGCTGTTGCCGGCGTACCTGCCGCCATAATATTTGCATTGATTTTTTTAGCCCTAGGCTTAATACTCAGTTATTACTATGTAAATAAAGAGCATTCGGTTGTAACATCGCTTTTAACCGTTTTAGGGTCACTACTCGGCATCGTTCTTTTAGCCTCGCTCTTTTTGCTCATCATTGCGTTACTGGCTTTAACCGCTTTATAATCTTTTAATATTAATCAGAAGATGAAAAATATTTTCTTGCTTCCTGCCCTTCTTCTTGCCTTTATGAGCTGCGAAAAAAAACATTATGGCCCCAACACTCCTTCAATGGAAGAAACAGAAACATCATCTGATCTTTTGTACTATGTAGCGGGAAGTGGTCCGGTTTCAGTAAATACATTCGGTCAGATCTACAAATACGACGGAAAAACGGAAACGCTTATCTCTAAAGGGAATCAGCTCTATTCAGATTGTGATATCAATTCTTCCCAAACAAAAATTATATGTTTAAAGGCACTTAACAACAACATCAATAAAAAGGAATTAGTAGTATTAAACATCAATGGCGATGAAACGATCATTGTTCCGCATACTAACTCCTTACAATGGACAAACATGAATTCTCCTCAGTGGTGCCCCGATGGGAATACCATTGTGCTGGTGGCTAATGGTCGATTGGCTTGCATTAACGCCGATGGGTCAAACGCCCGCTTTATTTCAAAAGTTCAATTCACCGGTGCCAATGCTTATTTCTATGATTGTTTTTCTCCTAATATTTCTCCTGATGGCACTAAGGTCGCTTATATCAGGCGCCCTGTTTGTGACAGTGAACTGGTAGTGATCGATGGCATTAATCAAAAACTTCCGGTTAACACCGAGTTGTATGTTGCCACTATCGATCAGGGTTTTGATAGTTTATACAATGAAAAACGTTTAACCAATAACGGATATAATTTAAGAGAGTTTTCACCCGATTGGTCACCTGACGGTAAAAGGCTCGTTTATTGTCAGGCAACAAATGATTACAATACTTCTAAGATCATTTCGTGCGACGCTAATGGAAACAACATTAAGCTTTTATTAAATGACGGTAACGACAATAGTTTTCCTAAATGGTCGAATGATGGCTCCCTTATTTATTTTCAAGCCTATAATTTTTCGTCCCTTGAAGGAAGCATTCAAACTTGTAATGCCATTGATGGGTATGGCACTAAAGAAATTCTTAATGGAACCGTTGCAAAACAGTATAAACAATTTTGCTGCATAAAAAAATGAATCCAAAAAAAAAGCCCCAGATCTCTCTGAGGCTTTTCGTTAGGTAATGCTTATCTATTTTATTAAGGTAACGTGACCTGATAACTCATGAGATTTACCAAACACATTTGTTAGATTTATTTTCCAGATGTAGGTATCTTCTTGTGATAATTTTCCTTTATACATCCCATCCCATCCGTGACCAAAATCGTTTGTGAACATTAATTCTTCACCCCAACGGTTAAATACTCTTAACTCATATTTAGTTATCCCAAACCCTTTTGGCTGGAATACATCGTTCAATCCATCGCCGTTAGGTGAGAAAATATTTGGAACATAAATACCGTAATCTTCTCCCACAATAATAGTTTTTACTATGGTATCTATACAGCCGTGATCACTCATAACCACTAATGCAATGGCATAAGTTCCCGGCTCCATATATTGATAGGTTGGATTTTGTAAATTAGAATGTGGTTTAGGTAAATTCATAAAATACCAATCCCACTTTGCAATATTTGCCTCATGTGAAGCGTCGGTAAACGTTACTTCATCAACATTTACAATTGGTTTAAGCGGCGCGAAATTAAAATCGGCAACCGGTATTGGATACGTTTCTAAACTGTCGTATACAAAATTTACGCAGCCATTGAAATCTGTAACGGTTGCTTTCACTTTATATTTACCCGGCATAGTATAACAACGATCGGTATTGATAACATTACTTGCAAACGATCCGTCGCCCAGATCCCAGCTGCAGCTTTGTACGCCATTACCCGAATTACTTGCGGTGAATGTCATACATAAAGGCACACAGCCATTATTATTGCTTCTTGCAATGGAAGGAACCGGTAAAGGATTTACGGTTAATGTTCCGTTAACAGGAATAGAACTACAGCCGGTTGATGTATTTGTTCCAACCACTGTAACATTAAGATTAGTTGTTCCAATGGTAGTAAAGGTGCTGCCCGAATAATTTACCGGCATCCACTGAAACATTTCTGCGCCATTGGCAGTTAAAGTCCCTTTATCATTATAACAAATAGTTTGACTGCTTACGGTTATAATAGGAATTTGATTAAATGTTAGCGGCAAAATACCGCTGATAACACAACCATTAGCGTCGGTACTTGTTAAACTATATACGTAAGTTCCCGGAACGGTTTCGGTTATATTATACGCTGAATTGGTTGGACCATTATTCCATGTATAAGTATATGGCCCTACTCCGCCTGCTGAAGATCCGCTGGCGTTTATGGTTTTTCCGGCGCACACATTATTGGTGTTGGATATTACCGAAATGGTAAGCGGTGGCGGTTGCGTTACCTGCACCGTACCACTGAATAAACATTGACGACTATCTATCACATTAACGCTGTATACGCCTATGGTTAATCCCGTAGCGGTTTGCGTGGTTTGCGCATTATTCCACTGATAGGTGTAGGGCGGCACACCATTACCTATTACCGTTGTAGTAGCTAAACCGGTATTACCTCCATAACAAAGCACAGCCGTACTCGTTAATACTGGAGTGAAACTTGGAACAGGAATAGTAGCAACTGTTGTACTATACGAACAAGTAAAGTTACTTGCGGTCACCGTATAAATTCCATAGTTACCACCGTTTAAAAAGCTTGGGTTTTGCGACGTTGAACTATAACCTCCTGGGCCTGTCCACGAAAACGTTGGTGTTGGTGTATAGCCCCAAATGGTATTTACGCTTAGCGAAGTGGTTGTTCCTCCTGGTAACGGTACGCATCCGGTAGTTGCCGAAATAGTTACTGAACAAGTTGGACAACTTACATTAACTACAGAAGTATAAGTTGGTCCGCAAGGATAGTTGATTCGGAAAGTAACAGTATAAGTTCCGTTTGCCAATGGCGTAACTGTATTTGTTACTGCAGTTGAGGTAAATGTTGTGCTAACGGTTCCGGTAGAATTTGTCCAGATATAATCAACCGTAGGCTGAGAAATAGTTGTGGTTAACGATGCTACTGCGCCGCCAACTGTTCCATTACAAAAAGGAGTAACGGTATAGTTAGTAGCAATACAGTTTAAACTTTTGATCGCTGAATAAGTTCCTAAAAATCCGCTACCGCAAACATATAGGATATTGGTTTTTTTATCGAGTCTGATATCGTATACGTATTTATTATTAGAGGCCGCGCCTAACGGAATATTACCGGTAGAGGTGAAGTTTGTTCCGTTAAAATTATAGCATTCTACCGTATTGTTCTTTCCTCCAATATAAACGTTGTCGCAATCATCAACGGCAATACCGCCTTGTTGTATTAAAGTGTTTCCGCCAACGTTGGTAAATCCGATCTTAGCGCCGGTGTTACGATTATATGCTGCCAGGTTGAGTCCGTCATAAAAGTAAACGTAATTGCCATTTACAGCCAAACAATTAAATCCGTTTGAACTTACTCCCGCTCCAACGTAAGCGTTCTTACTTTGAACTTCAAAAAGCGACATGTAAGTACTTGGTGCCGCCCAAACCGTAGTTGTGAAAGCGGTATTTAATCGCGCGATGACATTACTTAATTGGCTATACGGCGGAAAGTTTGAGGTTGCCCAGTAAATAAAAATATTTCCGGCATCATCTAACACCGTACTGGCAATATCCTGACAACAAAAGTTCATGGAAGGAATAAAACCCGGAGGCAAAGTAACTGCTGCGTTGGTGCTATTAATTAAAGCGCCTGCCACCGGACCGTTAGTCCCTCCGCCTAATCCAAATACACTACTGGTACTGCAGTGAACACCCATATCCCAACACTCTCTCCAGTTACCGTTTGGTACTGTAATAAAGTTGTCGTAAACACCATTAGCGTCGATCCTGATCACAGTTGATCCAACAAAATTAAATCCTTCGCCGGTGTAACATTTGCTGGTGGCTTTTTCAACTACAAAGTTTCCTGCATAAAATCCGGTATTCCAGGCCGGCGTTGTAACGCTTCCCATAAAGGTCCAGGTTAGGGTACCACCCGGTGTATATTTTGCGATCTTAAAATTGGAGGTACCGCCATAAATAAATACGTTCCCTAAATTATCATAATCAATATCATAAGCGTAGTTGTTATTAGCCAGGGATGTTACGTTATTTACCCAAGGGTCAATTACAAGCTCTTTTGTTTTATCATATCCCTTAGGGAAATTAAACGTAATTATGTCGTTTGCTAAAGCGAACTCCGATGAAACGGCCGCTTTAGTTCCTGAAAAACTTAAAGGAGCATGTTCTACGATCGGCTCCATAGGTGTTTTGATAACCACATTTCCATCTTTTAAGTTAATGCCCTTCACATCTCCCGAATACGCAATTTTAATATCTGCGGCATTTGCTCCAGGATGAAGAATAACGTTGTATTTGATACCACCTTCTTTATCCATTGGAATGGTATATTCAATATCTATGTTATTATATACATTCTTATAGGTTATCTTTTTGTATCCGTAAGAACATAATTCCTTTGTGCCATAAGTAAAATAGTTACTTTGTTTTTCACTTGAAACGATCTGGATGTTAGGATTGGCATTTACCCAAGTCATATTTACAAAATAATTCTTGTCAGATTTCCCTTTAAACTTTTCAGGATTCTCTATATATTCTTCTTTCTCCTCAGCGTTTTCAAGAAAATGCTTAACGATTTTGTAGGTCAACCCCTTTTCGGTAAAGTAAATTTTCTCTTCGCCGTTCTCTAAGGCAAACTGGATCTTGTTTGTTGAATTGATTGTGGCGGCCGTAAACTGCCCTTTGTTTTCAATAAAGGTTCTTGTTCCAAAAATATCTTTATCACCAAATGGCGACTTGTTGGCTTTTATAGCATATGTGCTACATAAAAGCGCAACAGAAAGAAATACATTTTTTGCTTTCATAGTGTGTGAATGTGTGATTGTGTAAGCTCTCTCTTATTTTATCAATGTTACGTGTCCGGTAAGTTCGTGCGATTTACCAAACACATTCGTTAAATTTATTTTCCAAACATAGGTGTCTTCTTGCGACAATTTGCCTTTATAGAATCCGTCCCATCCGTGTCCAAAATCATTAGTGAACATCAATTCCTCGCCCCAGCGATTGAAAATACGCAGCTCGTATTTAGTAATTCCAAATCCTTTTGGTTGGAATACATCGTTCAATCCGTCACCGTTAGGTGAGAAAATATTAGGAACATAAATGCCGTAATCTTCTCCAACGATAATTGTTTTTACGATAGTATCAATACAACCGTGATCGCTTGTAACAACTAAAGCAATAGCATAAGTTCCGGGCTCCATATACTGGTAAACCGGATTCTGATAGTTAGAATGCGGTTTAGGTAAATTCATAAAATACCAATCCCACTTAGCGATCTTTGCTTCGTGCGACGCGTCGGTAAATGTAACTTCATCAACATTCACGATTGGTTTTAATGGCGCATAATTAAAATCAGCAACCGGTATAGGATATACTTCCAGGCTATCATAAACATAATTTACGCAGCCGTTCAAATCCATAACTGTTGCTTTTACTTTATAATTTCCGGCCATAGTATAACAACGGTCAGTATTGATCACATTACTTGCAAACGATCCGTCACCAAGATCCCAACTGCAGCTTTGAACACCGTTGCCCGAATTACTTGCGGTAAACGTCATACACAAAGGCACACAACCTTTATTGTTACTTCTTGCAATTGACGGAACAGGTAAAGGATTTACTATTAATGTAGATGTAACCGGCATCGAACTACATCCGGTGGTAGTATTTGTACCTACCACTGTGTAATACGAATTACTTACTCCTGTTGTGGTGTAATTACTGCCCGAATAATTAACCGGCATCCATTGATAAGTTTCAGCACCATTAGCGCTTAAAGAAGCCTTATCGTTAAAGCATACCGTTTGACTGCTTACGGTTATAACAGGGATCTGATTAAATGTTAACGGTAATATACCGCTGATAACACAGCCGTTGGCATCGGTACTGGTAACGCTATAAACATAAGTTCCCGGAATTGCCTCCGAAATATTATAGGCGGAGTTGGTCGGACCGTTAGTCCACGTATAAGTATAAGGTCCAACACCACCGGCCGAAGAGCTATTGGCGTTTATTGTTTTTCCGGCGCAAACGTTATTGGTATTGGAAAGCACAGAAATGGTTAATGGCGGCGGCTGTGTAACCTGAACAGTACCGCTGAATAAACACTGACGACTATCTATCACATTAACGCTGTATATGCCAGTGGCCAGGCCCGTAGCGGTTTGGGTTGTTTGCGCATTACTCCATTGATAGCTGTAGGGCGGCACACCGTTACCTATTACGGTGGTAGTTGCTAATCCCGTATTCCCGCCAAAACAAAGCACAGCCGTGCTGGTTAACACCGGCGTAAAGCTTGGAACCGGAGTTGTTTGCAGGGTTGTGGTATATTGACAAGTAAAGTTAGTTGCTGTTATGGTATAGATGCCATAATTTCCCCCATTTAGGAAACTCGGATTAGGCGAGGTAGAACTAAATCCACCAGGACCGGTCCACGAATAGGTTGGCATTGGGGTATAACCCCAGGTAGAGTTTACGCTTAATGAAGTAGTTGTTCCACCCGGAAGAGGAACACATCCTGTGGTTGCAGAAATTGTAACAGAGCAGGTTGGACAAGTTACCTGTACTGTTCCGTTCCATACTGGTCCGCAAGGAGCATTGATCTGTATTTGCACAGAATAAATTCCGTTGGCCAATGGACTAACTGTGTTGCTTGTTGCCGAAGTAGTATAGGTTGTGCTTACTGTTCCTGATGTGTTGGTCCAGATATAACTGATAGTTGGACTTCCAATAGAAGTTGTTACAGACGCTACTGCTCCGCCAATACTACCATTACAAAAAGGCGTAACTGTACAAATTGGTAAACAAGCTAAACTTTTTACAGCCGAATAGGTTCCTACAAATCCGCTTCCTGATACGTATAAAATGTTAGTAGGTTTATCAAGTTTAATATCGTAAATAAATTTATTGGCGGTAGTTGCACCGGTAGGTATTGTACCTGTTGAAGTGAAATTAGTTCCATTGAAGTTGTAACATAAAATATCGCCGTTGTTTCCTCCTACATATACGTTATTACATTCATCAACCGCGATTCCGCCCTGACGTTTTGCGGTATAACCCGCTACAGTTGTAAATCCTACTTTAACACCGGTAGCTTTGCTGAAAGCAGCAATATTGAAACCGTCATAATAAAATAAATAATTTCCGTTAACAGCAAGACCGTTAAATCCATTAGAGGATATCCCTGCTCCGGTATATTGCGATTTATTACCTACTTCCTGCCAGTTACCATTGTAAGTACAAGAAGCGGCCCATACAGTTGCCGTGAACGCGCTGTTAATTTTTCCGATCCATCCATTAATGGCAGGTGCTCCAAATATCGAGGCCCAGATAACATAACTTTCACCATTCGCATCAATGGCTGAGGTAGCGATATCATGCGCAAATGTTCCCTGATTCATAGGAGCAATTGGAGCAATGTTACCGCTGGTTTGATTGATAATGGCCGCACACTGTTTGGACGCCGTGCTACCGCCGAAATAATAAATTTGATCTGTTTCACAGCTATAATTCATTTCCCAACCTTCAAGAAAGGTATTGATAGAAGGAGTGATCAAAGCGTTATAGGCCCCTAATGCATCTAAACGGATAGCTCGTGTTGGACTTCCGTTAAAACCTGAACAGGTATAAATTTTTCCACTTGGACGATGACAAACAAAATTTCCGGCCATAGTAGTTGTGTTCCAAGCTGGAACAGCGATAGAGCCCGGGAAGGTCCATTGAAGAACACCGGCATTGTTGTATTTAGCTATCTTAAAATTAAATGTTCCTCCATATACGAACAAGTTTCCGTTAATGTCATAATCAACATCAAAACCATAATTGGTATTTAGTAAAGTTGTAAGGTTGGTTAACCATGGATCGAAGATCAATGTTTTGCTGTTATCATAATTTTGCGGAAAATTTATTCCGATCAAATTATTTTTTACTGTAAAAGAAGAAGCAACCTGAGATTCTGAATTATCGGAGTAAAAACTTTTAGGAGCATGTTCTATAACCGGCTCGTGAGGCGTAGTGATAACCACGTCGCCATCATTATTAGTTTTTATTGATTTCACATCGCCGCTGTAAAGGATCTGAACATCGGCCGGATTAGCACCAGGGTGTAAAATTATACTGTATTTAATTCCGTACTCGTGATCTTCAGGAATTGTATACTCTACGTCAATATTGTTGTAAATATTCTTATAGGTTATCTTTTTGAAAATGGCAGAGTTCTTTTGAGGATCGCCATAAGTAATGTAATGCGATTGCTTTAGCTCAGGAACAATTTGAACATTTTGGTTGCTATTTTGCCATGTTGACTTTACAAAATATGTTTCTCTTGTTTTAACATCTAGTTTCTCTCCGCGTTCCTGCGCTTCTTTAACTTTTTCTGAAACCTTTATGTCTTTTACAATAGCATGGATCAATCCATGGTTGGTAAAATAAATATTCTCATAGCCATACGTGAAGGCGAAATAAACTTTATCCTGAGTGTTTACGTGATCATCGAACTGTCCTTTGTTCTCGATAAAGCCCCTCATTCCAAAAATGTCATTATCTTTTCCGAAGGGTTTATTAATTCCTGTAGCGGTAAACGCATACGACCCAAGAATTAATGCCAGTAGCAAAATCTTACTTTTCATGTGTGAATTATTTAGTGTAATAAAGTGATTAAATTTAGAATTATTTGCGATGTAATTAGCTCATTTTGGCTCATTTATACCGCCAATTCACTCATTTCCCTTACGCATGGGTCCAGTTTCCATTGAGAAAAATCATTCCTAAATCGATTCAGTTTGGTTTTTTGGATCAAGTTCCTTCAAAAGTAGTACAAATAAAAAAGCCACTCTTGTTTAGAATGGCTTTTTAGAGACTATAAAATTCAGTCTTTTTTTACTTGATCAATGTAACGTTTCCGGTTAATTCATGTGATTTTCCGAACACGTTAGTCACATTAATTTTCCAAACATAAGTATCTTCTTTAGATAATTTTCCTTTATACATGCCGTCCCAACCGTGTCCAAAATCATTGGTCATCATTAATTCTTCGCCCCAACGATTGAATATGCGCAACTCGTACTTAGAAATGCCAAATCCTTTGGGCTGGAAAACATCATTTAATCCATCGCCGTTTGGCGAGAAAATATTTGGAACATAAATACCATAATCTTCTCCTACAACAATGGTTTTTACAATGGTATCAACGCAACCATGCTTGCTTGTTACCAATAAGGCTACGGCATATGTTCCTGCTTCAGAATACATATAAACAGGATTCTGCAAGTTAGAATGCGGCTTGGGTAAATTCATAAAGTACCAATCCCACTTCGCGATAGTTGCTTCGTGAGTAGCATCCGTAAATATAACATCATCGTTTTCTATCGGTTTAAGTGGAGAGAAATTAAAGTCGGCAGTTGGTATTGGATAGGCATTTACACTATAAGTAACTGATGAAGCGCACCCGTTATCGTCGGTAACCGTGGCTCTAACGGTGTAATCACCTGCTACAGTAAAACAACGATCAGTGTTGATCACATTACTTGCAAAGGCGCCATCACCAAAATCCCAACTACAATTGGTTATATTTCCGCCCGAATTAGAAGAGGTAAAGGTCATACACAATGGCACGCAACCTTTATTCATGCTTGCTGTTATTTCTGGCACCGGCAATGGATTTACAATAAGCGTTGCGGTTGCAGGGAATGAACTACAACCCGTAGAGGTGTTAGTTCCTACAACTGTTAATATCATGTTGCTTGTTCCGGTGGTTGTGAATGTGCTGCCGCTATAATTAACCGGCGACCATTTATATGTTTCGGCACCACTGGCAACTAAAACACCTTTATCGCCATAACAGATCGTACCGCTGGTAGCTGAAGCAACCGGTATTTGGTTGAAAGTAAGATTAACGTTGCTCGAGATAACACACCCGTTTGCGTCGGTAACATTTAATACGTAATTGTAATTTCCTGCAACTGTTTCAGAGAAAACAGCCGAGCTGGTGTTGGGTCCGGGACTCCAAGTATAAGAGTAAGGAGAAACCCCGCCTAAAACATTTCCATTTCCGTTAATTGGCGTTCCGGCACAAGCATTGCTTGTACTAGTAATAATAGATAATGCCAGCGCGTTTGGTTGTGTTATTACAACCGGTAAAACAAGTTTACAGCCGTTAGCGTCTAAAACGGTTACGGTGTAGTTTCCTGCGCCAATGCCGGTAATACTTGGCGTTGATTGATTATTGGTCCAAGAAAAACCATAAGGTGTAGTTCCGCCCGAGGCTGCAACTGAAGCCGAACCTGTTAAAGCGCCGTTACAAAGTATGTTTTGTGAACTTGTAGTTCCGGTTAACAATGGCGGCTCGGTTATTGAAGCCGAAGCTACTGCCGAACAACCTTTGCTGTCTATTACCGAAACGGTATATCCTCCCGGTGTTAAACTTGAAGAAACTGCTGTGTTCTGACCGTTAGTCCATGTATAATTGAAAGGCCCTGTGCCTCCTGAAATATTTGCGGTGGCAGTTCCATTAGCTTGTCCAAAGCACGGAATATTTTTAACGGTGGTGTTCACCGAGACCGACGGATTTACGACGACGACCGCCGTATCGGATGCTTTCACGTTAGCGGCATCGGTGATCGTTACCGAATAAACAGTAGTACTTGATGGACAAACAGTAAACGGCCCTGCTCCGGCACCAAGATTTGGTGTCCACGAATAAGTGTATGGTCCGGTTCCCCCAACAGCGGTTGCAGTAATTACAGCGCAACCTCCCTGACAAAATGTTTTTCCGGTAATAGTTACCATAGGATTACAACTGATAGCTATAACTGTTCCTGTAATTGTATCAGAAGTACAATTGTATTGTAATACCAGCTTTACAGTGTAAGTTCCTGGTCCCGAAAAATTATGAACCGGATTCGCAACTGTAGAAGTATTCGCGGCTCCCGATGAAGGATCTCCGAAGTTCCACAAATAGCTGTTGATAGCGTTATTGGTTGAAGTAGTACAGCCTTGTATTACCTGAGTGGCTGTTGGTGACGTAAAGGTACCGGTTAAACAGTTAATGGCCGCTGTAAATGGAGGTGGCGGTAACTTTAAATAACTTTGTATGAATGTTGGTAAACCATATTGCGATGTTCCTGGGGCACAACTTACACCGTTAACAACATAACCACAACCCATTCCTAATACGTTTGGATTATTGATCACTCCCAAAAAAGAAGCGCCCGCTCTGGCCACATATATTTTTCCGTTTGGTCCAAGTTGCATTTGGCCCTGGGTGTTACCGGTATTTGAACCAATAAGTAAAGAAGAAGAGATGACCGCGTTTGGTGAACCGGCACAAAGGTTCCATTGAAAATGGTTTGGTCCCCATAAACTGCCATACAATAATTTACTATCTGGCGAAAACTCTAATCCGTACATTGGAACGAGAGCACCTGCTCCTGCAAGATTAATGGCGTTTGAAACAACACCAGTTGAGTTATTAAAATCAGCCACGTGCAAAGCAAACGGTCCGTTGCTTGCTACATAAGCAATTCTTTTACCATCGGGAGAAGTTTTAATAACACCCACTACGTTTCCGGCACAAGCTGCACCTGCTGAACTAATAACCGGAACAGCATTAACGCCAGCTGCAGTAACTAAAAATGCTTTATAATCGCTATTAGTATAATCGTGAACGATCACCCACACATCAACACCGTTACAATGCCTAACTGCCGTTAGTTTTTCGGCAATGTTGTTGCATATTATCACGTTCTTTGTGGCATTAATGTTTCCAAAACCGCCATTAAGGGTCATATCAACCTCCGAATAACTTAGCGTTCCCGGAGAAAAATTAGAACTGGAGCAGAAAATATAATATAAGTTTGGATTACCCGGACGCGGAACGATAATAGCGGCTTGAGTGGTTGAAGAGTTTCCAAGCAACCCAAATCCGTTTGGCATTTGAATGTTATTTGCTCCCCACACTTTCATACCATCAGTATAAAATGCTAAAGCGCCTGCAGGCGTTCCAATGCTTGCGCATCCTTCAAAAGTGGTCATAGCGCTACCCGCTGTCGCAACCGGAGCCCCGCCACCAGGAAAATTTAAAGCGGCATTATTTCCAAAATTCCATCGCCATGTTTGTCCCTGGCCAAAAATAAAAGTGCTCGCCAGAAATAAAGAAGCGGTGATCAGTTGTTTAAAGTGCTTGTTCATTTTAATTAGTGTTAGTGTAGTGTGACGTGATTTATTACTCGGCTTTTAGCACAAGCTTGTCCTTTTCTATTGATACGATAGACAATTTGTTTTTTTGTTTACCAAAATCCAGCGTGATGGTGTTTCCTGATACTTTCCATTTTCCTGAATTTGATTCAGCAGACTCGGCAGCTTTTCCAACTTTAATGTTCTCGCCATTAAAATTTCCACTGTTAGCCAAAGTGATCTTTGTTGGAGGTCCATAAAAATCCTGACCCGCTACTAATTTGTATTCGGTTAAACGATACACTACGGTATTGCCGTTTGATTCTTTTGGCTGCTCATACCATGTTGTTGCTAAAAATCCTTTTTGCTCAGCACTTAATTCGCTCGTTGTTTTTGTATCGGTTGACTGTGCGTTTGCAAAACAGGCCGTCATAAAAATAGCTGCTAGGGTCAGTTTCAGTTTTTTCATGTGTTTGGTTTTCGAAATTATCCTGCTAAATTATTAGATATTAAGCTTTTTTGCCATTTTTTCAATCATTTAATCGCTTATTACACTCATTGGAAGACCAAGGGGCATGCCAAAAAGCACCAAAACGGCTGATTTTTAGGGATTTTAGCTATTTTTACCCTGCCTCGAACCGCTAAAAATGAACGATCTTTTATTGAATGAAATAAGTATTGACGGTTTTTTACGCGAATACTTCGGGTATTACAACACGCTTAACGATGAATGGAAAAAAGTATTTGTCGGCAGGGTTCTACAATTTGTGAATTCAAAATCCTTTATTGGGAAAGAGGGATTTGCTCCCGATAATAAAGTAAGGGTTATCATTTCGGCCTCTGCCGTCCAATTAACTTTGGGTTTAGAAGTTTGGGATCTGAATTACTTCAATACCATTCTTCTTTTTCCGAATGATTTTTTTAATAAACAAACGCGTCAAAATTTAAAGGGCGAAACCAACCTTGCCGGATTTATGAGTCTTAGCTGGAAAAGTTTTATTGACGGGTATAAAATAAGTAACGATAATTTGAATCTTGGACTGCACGAATTCACCCATGCTCTACGATTCAATGGCGTTAAAGGGGAAAACACCGATTATTTTTTTACAGAATATTTTCCGAAATGGTTTTGTTTTGCCCGTTCAGAATTCAGAAAACTCAGTAATAATGTGCCGAGCATATTTAGAAAATACGGCGGTAGCAATATTAACGAGTTTTTAAGCGTTTCGATAGAACATTTTTTTGAGTCGCCCGAACAATTTCAAAAAGAACTGCCGCTCCTCTACTCCGCCACGGCTATAATGCTAAATCAAAAAACCATTAGCAATAAAACCACAATAAACATCAGAGATGATGAATTCAAAGATCAGGCACAGCCCGTCTTATTTTCGGAAATACCACTTAGTGTTAATTTCTTTAAAACTACCCCGGCCTCTGTAGGGATTATTTTGTTCGTTCTGACAGCGTTTACCGTTTATAGCACCGGGCTGTTCTCATTTCCGTCTTTATTTTTGATGGGAACCTTGTTTTTCAACTTTGTTTTAGGTGATTATAAGTATGTCACTGCTTCGGTATATTCAAACCAAATAGAATTTAAGAATGGTTTTTTGCTTTTCAAATTCCGGAAAAGTCGTTCTGTTTCGCCTTCCAGGTTGATCAGCGCCGAATTTTCTTCGGATAAAACCGGTAATGATACTGTCGCTTTTACGTTTTGGGAGGATCATTATTTTTATGAAGAAACCGTTAATTTTGATATTTCGGCCCTTGATAAAGAAACCTTTATCTCCCAGCTTAAAAAAAACTACGTTTGGGTTAAGATCCAGGCTGATTGATTTTTTCCTTAGTGTAATGTAACAATGTTTATTTTTCGTTTTGAACAGGTTCCCATTATATTTGTATTAAATTCGTGTTTTCTATTCACCTGTAAATTCTTTTAAATGAAATACGCCACAATCAAAAGTCAGCTATTTGTTGACAACCGTAACCGTTTTAAAAAAGCCTTAAAGCCAGGCTCTATTGCGCTTTTTGTAAGTAATGATATTTTGCCTACAAACGCCGATGGCACAATGGGATTCAGGCAAAACAGCGACTTGTTTCACCTTTGTGGGGTTGATCAGGAAGAAACTATTTTAATGATCTTTCCGGATGTTAAGGATGGCAAGCATAAAGAAGTGCTATTCATTAAAGAAACCAGTGAACTTATTGCCGTTTGGGAAGGCGCTAAACTAACCAAGGAACAAGCTACCGCTTTAAGCGGGATATCGCATGTTTACTGGTATCACGAGTTCGAAAAAATATTAAAAACGTTTGTGTTTCAGGCCGAGTTTATCTACCTGAACGGTAACGAACACACGCGGGCCAGTATTCAAACCCAAACTGCCGAAATGCGTTTTGCCCTATGGATGCGAGAAAAATTTCCACTTCACAAATTCGAACGCAGTGCCCCGATTATGCATAAGATCCGTTCTATAAAAAGTCCTTATGAAGTTAAATTGATACAAGAGGCTTGTAACATTACCGAAAAAGGGTTCAGGAGGTTATTGGGATTTGTAAAGCCTGGCGTTTGGGAATATGAAATTGAAGCCGAATTGATCCACGAATTTATTCGTAATAAAAGCGATGGTTTTGCTTACGGACCCATCATCGCAAGCGGGGCCAACGCCTGCGTTTTGCATTATGTAGAGAATAATAAACAATGTAAAAGCGGTGACGTACTGTTGTTGGATGTAGCTGCCAATTATGCCAATTACGCCAGTGACCTAACCCGGGCAATACCCGTTAACGGGAAGTTCACTAAACGCCAGAAGAATGTTTATAACGCCGTTCTAAGAGTGATGAAGGCCGCCAAAAAAATGCTGAAGCCCGGAAACACTTTTGAAAAATATAATAAGGCGGTGGGCGACCTTATGACCGAGGAATTACTGAAATTACGTTTGCTTAAGGTTAGCGATGTCAAGAAACAAAATCCGGCTTGGCCCGCTTACAAAAAATACTTTATGCATGGTACCTCCCATTTTATGGGTCTCGACGTACACGATGTTGGGTTCTTTACCGACCCGATGCAAGCAGGAATGGTATTCACATGCGAACCCGGAATCTATATCCCGGAAGAAAAATTGGGCATCCGTATCGAGAATGACATTTTGATCACTGCCAAAGGCCAAGACGATCTAATGAAAAACATTCCTATTGAAGCCGATGAAATTGAAGAGCTAATGAATTCCAAGTAGTTTTATTTTCTGATCTTTGATTTTGATAAGGCCTGGGAATTTATCCCGGGCTTTGTTTTGCGGTTTTTATCCCTGCTATTCTCTCCTTTTCCAACCAAAAGAATATTTCCAATTGTTTATTTGACTTGTACGACGTTTTGCAGATCCATCAACATTTCCTGCTGATCCACCCTTCTCATATTGTTTTCTTAAGCCTAACAACCCTCCTTTTTTGATCCACCAATGAAAATTGTTTTTAAACACGTTTAACTCATTGATTGTCAGCGCATTATCTTAATTTTTTGAATTTGTGCCTGATCAGGCAGCGAGGTAATAAGTTAAGGAATTTTATAAGGAGTAAAGTTGACTTCTTTAAGCCAATTCTAAAGTGCAAAATTCAATTTATGCCCATTTTTAAAAGGAATTAATAGCTTAATAATTGATTTTAGGGCATTAACAGAATAGTTACTCTATTTTATTATCAGAAAAACCAAAGTTAATCTGCAACTTCTAACGAATTGCCCGATGAATGAAGTAACAAATTCCTTAACTTATCTGCAAGGCTCTTTGGTTACTTTTAAGAAATGCGGCTGTTAATAAAGGTCTTTACGGATTCAAAAAGAATAACACAGGACACAAAGTGTCTCTATTCGTATTAGGCCCCTTAAAACGAAAGCAAATAGGAAACAAGGGGTGCCTGAACCCGGGATCAATAAACAGTTTTGAGATTGATGTTAGCCCTTTTTGAAAATGTATATAACGCTCGAATAGCCGGAGCTGTTGCCGGCATTAAGGTTAGATCGAAGGCCATTGAAAAAAGCCTGAATGTAATTCATGCTACCGCTCTTGTACTTTTCGGATAGGAGGCTAACATAATAACTATCGAACTTCATAGGTTTAGTATCGGATAGTTTAAAGCCGAAGCTTTTTAAGAGCCTGGTTATGGAGTCCAAATTGAAATGGTAGATGTGGCGTGGCACATCGTAGCCTGCCCAATGCTCTTTGTAGTGCTTAGCGTCCCACGAACTATAATTAGGAACAGCTATGATAAGAGTTCCTGTTTCGGAAAGCTTCTGTTTAAAGAACTCGAGGGTTTCGTGAAGGTCTGTGATGTGTTCGAGCACGTGCCAAAGGGTAATGATATCATATTTCTCTCCTTCCAGAGCGGCCTTTGTGCTTTTAACTTTGAGCCCCTGCCCTGCCGCGATCCTGGCTGCATCAGAATCTGGTTCCAAACCATAGCAATTCCAGCCTGCCTCTTTACAGGTCTTTAAAAACATTCCCGTACCGCAACCGTAATCCAATATTGTTCCACGTGAAACGTAGGAACTAATAAGGGCTAGCTTGGCCCTAAGTGTTCGGGTTCGAACCGCATGGTAGAGCTTATTTATTAATCCTTTTTTAGTGTTGGAGTGGGAGACGTAGTCCTCCGACTTATAATAATCACCGATCACAGAATCAACCGGGCGGGGACTCGTAAACTTAAAGTCACAACCCTTACATGAAACAATGTTGAAGTGCTCACCGGACACAGTATAATCCTTACAGGTGATATAATGTTCCTGATCCTTATCCCCGCAAACCGGACATTTTTCTATGTGTACATACTTTTGTTCCACGTGCAACATTAACGCCCCAGGTGTACAAGCAGTACCGAAATATCAGCTGGGTTGATACCCGATATTCGGCTAGCTTGGCCAATAGAGTTTGGTTTAAATTTGTTTAA